>NZ_JBSGEL010000020.1:0-131026 GCF_053602875.1 Kitasatospora sp. NPDC004289
TCGGGTCTTGGGCATGCAACTCAACCGCCCTATTCGGACTCGCTTTCGCTACGGCCCGACGGCGCCGAGTGCGCGGTCGCCGCGAGCGGTCGGGCCACCCCGAGCCCCACCGCCTCGGCCCGGGACGGGGTGCGGATCACCGCCGCCGACCCCACCTGCGTCGAGTTCGAGGTCACCAACCCCGAGGCCGAGGCGTACGTCTACACCGTCACCCTCGACCCGGGCACCCCGATGGCGGGCAACCTGGTCCGCACCCTGCCGCACGTCGGCGGCGGCCGGACGGTGCACGACGCGTTCCGGCGGTCCGGCGCCACCACCGGGCCCGGGAACCCGGCACCGCCCAAGGCCCCCAAGGTGCTCCTGGTGCGCAGCGTCCCGGCCTCCGAGGCCCCGCCCGTCCCGGGGATCTGCCCGCCCTCCGGGCTCCGGCTGACGGCCGATCAGGGCAGCGCCGCGATGGGCCTGCGGGCGGTCGGCCTGCTGCTGGAGAACTGCGGGGCCGCACCGCTGCGCCTGAACGGCTTCCCGGCGGCCGAACCGCTGGGCCTCGACCACCGCCCCGTCGACGGGATCGCGGTGCTGCGGGGCGGCTCCGCCATCGCCACCGGCACCGGAGCCGAGGACACCGCCCGGGAGTTCGACCTCGCCCCAGGCGAGTCCGCCCGCTCCGTGATCACCTGGCGCAACACCACCGGCACCGAATCCACCCCGGTCCTCGCCCCCTACCTGCGCGTCCGCGCCGTCCCCGGCACGGCCCCCGTGACGGTCACTCCGGAACTCGACCTCGGCACCACCGGCCGCCTCGGCATCGGCGCCTGGACGAAGGCCTAGGCTTCAGGGCCGGGCCATCTCCTGGCGGGACGTCAGACCCGGTCCAGGTGCCACCACTGGGAGGGGTCGTCGCGGTCCTCCCACTGGCGGGCGGTGCCGTCGGGGCCGATCTCCAGGGTGCGGCCGCTGATCAGGGCGACCAGGTTGAAGGTGTCGGGGGCGTCGACGTGCCGCTCCAGCAGCCAGTCCTGGGCGCCGAAGCCGTTCGGGGTCCAGAGCTGGACGGGGACGCCGTCCTCGGTGCGGGCGCCCGCGACGTCCAGGCGGCGGCCGCTGCCCTCGCTGGTGAGGTGGTACAGCCCGCCGCCCGGGTGCACGGCGGAGATCCGCCAGAGCTGGCCGGGGGAGCCGTCCGGCTCGGCCGTGCACAACTTGGCGCCGCTGCGCCGCCGTTCGTCGGCCACCGTCAGCAGGCGGCCGTCGGCCGCGCTGCGCAGGTGGTGGAGGCCTTCCCGGATCACCGTCATGGCCCCACCGTACGGCGGGGGTCCGTCAGCCGAGGAGGCGTCAGCTCGGGTCCGCCGCGCCGCGGCGGGCGGCGGTGCGGACCTCGTCGTAGTGGCCGAGGCCGAGCTCGGCGAAGTTGCGCAGACTGGCCGTGTCGGGGGCGAGGTAGCCGTTGTGCCCGGACGCCCCGGTGGAGGAGATGACCACGGAGCCGAAGTCGGGGGAGGTCGGGTCGGCGCCGTGGCCGAGGCCGCCGACCTCCAGGTAGGGCACGTTGCCGATCCAGTCGCTGGGGTTGCGGGTGGCCCAGACCCGGACGCCGGTGCCGAGCGCGGCCGCGTCCGACACCCCCATCCCGGGGCTGCCGAAGACCACCAGGTCGGTGCCGTCGTGGATGGCCGGCGCGGCCGTGCCGCAGACCACCGAGCCGTAGGAGTGGCAGAACAGGGTGGGCGGCGCGTCCGTCCGTCCGGTCACCGCGAGGCCGTCCAGCAGCCGCTCCAGCCGGGGTGCGGCGGCGTCGGCCAGCCGGGAGGTGACGGCGTCCGGGCCCAGGCCGACCGGGCTGACGTACCCCGTCCAGGCGATCACCGCCGTGCGGGTGCCGGAGGCGCGGCGCTTCTCCTCCTCGAACAGCGCCCGGCCCATCCCGGCCGGGGAGCGCAGCGGCTCCGCCGCCTGGTCGAAGTGGCCGAGGTCCGACTCCGAGCCGGGCACCAGCACCGAGACCCGCTGGGCGCTCGCCAGGTCCCCGTACACCTCGCTGACCAGGCCGCGGCCGCGCGGGTCGAAGGCCAGCACCTGACGGCCCGGCTCCAGCAGGTGCTCGCTGTCGTTGGCCCGGGCCTCGGCGAGCGCGCGGGCGCCCTCGGAGAGCTTCGGGTCGGCGGCCTGGCCGCGGGCACGGTCGCGCTCGGCCGCGATGGCCAGCCGGTTGGCCCGGTAGCGCAGGGCGGGCGGGGCGCCGTCCAGGTTGCCGACCACCAGCGGGTACTCGCCGATCAGCCGGTCGGTCTCCGCGGCGGTGAGGGAGGCGAAGAACGCGGCCACGTCGCGCGGGGCGGCGGTCGCCGGATCCGGCAGCACCCGGCCCAGCGAACGGTCCGCCACCCACTGGGCGCTGCCGGCCGGAGGCGTGGTGATCGCGATCTGCTCGCTGCCCGCCGCGGCCTGGGCGGCCGCCGCACCGGTGTCCGCGAGCACCGCGACGGTGGCGAACAGGCCCATGGCGGCGCGCTTCATCCGGCGCCTGCGCTGCACCTCACGGGGGGTGCGCTCACGCGGGGTGCGCTGCGGCAACTGGTCACCATCCTCGGGCTCGTGGTGGTACCACCGCCGGCTCTTCGTCAGCCAGCGTAAGGTGCTCCGACCGGACACCGTGCCCGGCTAAACTGTGGGATGGCTCACAGGGTTCCCCCGGTTCCGCCGCTCGCGTCGAACTCCCTGACCAGCCGCTTCGGTGCGACGCTCCGCCAGGCCTCCGCCATCAGTTCCCGCAGCTCCCCGCCGTCCACCCCGGCCAGCCGCACCAGCACCCATCCGTGCCGCCCCACGTACGGCGCCGAGGAGAACACCTCCGGCTCCGCCGCCAGCAGCTCCGCCTGGTCCTCCTTCGACGCCTTCACCGTCACCTCCCCCGACCCCGGCGTCCCCATCGCGAAGATCTTCTCCGCGACCCGCAGGGTCACCGTGGTCTCCCACGTCACCCGCTCGCCCGCCTCCGGCAAGGCCAGCCCCATCGCCAGGAACTGATCGAACGTCACCATCGGGCCACCCTAAGCCTTTCGCGCTCCGGCCCCCGGCGTGTCGGCGGCCGACGGAGCGTCAGAGGGCCCCGAGGGCCTGGACGGCGAAGAGGGCGGCGGCGGTGGCCAGGGCGGCCTTCCAGAGCCGGGGGAGCTGCCACGGGGCGTCGAAGCGGCGGGCGTACTTGGCGACGCCGGCCAGGACCAGGGCGAAGACGGGGAGCCAGGCCAGCCGGGCGAGGACCCAGGCGAGGGAGTCGGGGGCGGTGGTGAGGCCGGGGACGGCGGTGTCGAGCGCGGAGGCGAGGGCGCCGACCGAGAACATCGCGGTCTGGTGCCAGCAGAAGATCGTCATCGCCGAGAGGTTGACCACCACGACCGGCAGCCAGAGCAGCGGCCGCCGCAGGGCCCGCCCGATCCGCTCCCGCAGCAGCATCGCCGCGCCGCACTGCGCCGAGGCCAGCGCCAGCACCAGCAGGGACGGCGGGTGCGAGTTGGTGCGGGCCGCACCGGGGACGCCGACCATGCTGGCCGGGTAGTGGAAGACCGTGAGCAGCACGGTGAACAGCGCGGCGCCGCCCAGCGCGAGCAGCCAGGCGCCCGCCCGCCTGATCCGCCCCTGCGCCCAGGAGACGCCGAGCTGGTAGCCGAACAGCCAGCCGGGCAGCAGGTTCACCAGCGAGAGCCAGGAGGGCACCGAGTCCGCCCACGGTCCGTACCGGAGTGCGTCCACCACGGCCACCGCGGCCAGCAGCGGGGCGGCGGCCCAGCCGCCGAGCCGGCGGCCGAGCCGCAGGCAGAGCGGGGTGAGCGCGGTGAGCGCCAGGTAGATGCCGATGTACCAGAGCGGTTGGACCACCAGCACGGTGCCGGTCCGCACCGTGCCCTGCGGCACCCCGAGCGCGCCGAGCAGCGGGACCAGCAGCGCCCAGACGGCCGCGACCCCCAGCACCGGCCGCAGCAGCCGCACCGCCCGCTGCCGGAACCAGTCCACCGTGGAGGCCCCGCGGGCCTGGGCCCGGGCCAGCGACTTCGCCGAGGAGTACCCGCCGACCAGGAAGAAGACGCCGAGCATCTGCAGCACCCAGCTGAGCGGGGCGAAGAAGCCCAACGTGGAGAGCGGGCTCTCGTTGTGCAGCACGCCGTCCGGCGTGGTGGTGAAGCCGCCGAGCATCCAGTGGCCGAGCGGCACGGCGAGCAGCGCGAGGGCGCGCAGCCCGTCCAGGGCGCGGTCGCGGGTGGCGGGGGTCCTGGCGTCCACGGCGACGGCGCTGCGGCGGAGGCGGGCGAGGGCGTTCACGGGGTCACGGGTCCCTTCGGGGGGTTCGGGCGGTGGTTCAGGCGGTGGTGGCGGCGGAGCGGCAGGCCGGGCTGTCGGCGGCGCAGTCGACGCGGGCGTCCTCGCCCAGCGCGATGGCGGTGGTGTTGGCGAGCGAGGCGGTGCCGGGCACCAGGTAGCCGCTGTGGCCGTGCGAGCCGGTGGAGCTCACCAGCCTTGCCCCGTACGAGGGTTGGTCGGGGTCGGCGCCGTGGCCGAGGCCGAACAGCGAGACGTTCGGGACCTTGTCGATCCAGTCCTCGGCGTTGCGCTTGACCACCCAGAGCGGCACCCGCAGCGCGTCCGCCCCGGCCACGTCCATCCCGGGCGAGCCGAGCGCGACCACCCCGCGCACCTGCTCGGGCTTCGGGTCGACGAGCCCGCAGACCGCCGTGCCGTAGCTGTGGCAGACCAGGGTGACCGGCCCGGTCACCGGCGTCAGCCCGTCCAGGAAGGCCGACAGCCGCGCCGCGCCGGCCTCCGCCAGGCGTGAACCCGCCGCGTCCAGGCCGACCTTGACGGGCGTGGTGTAGCCGGTCCAGGCGACCACCGCGAGGCGCTCGCCGGAGGCCGCGCGCAGCGCCTCGGCCGCGCCGCCCGGGGTGCCGTAGTGCGCGGAGGCCCGGTCGCCGGTCATCAGGTCGATGTCCGAGCCCGGCACCACCACGACCGTCCGCTCGGCCTGCTCCAACTCGCCGAACACCTGGGCGTACTGGCCCCGCCCGCGCGGGTCGAAGGCGAGGATCTGCCGCCCGCTGCCCAGCTCCGCGTACCGCGCGGCCCGGGCGGCGGCCGCCTTCCGGTCCCGCTCGGGCAGCGCCGGATCGGCGGCCCGGGCCAGCTCGTGCTTCCGCTCCTCCTGCAGTGCCAGGGAGTTGGCGAGGTAGCGCAGCCGGTACGGGGCGCCGTCCAGGTTCCCCACCACCAGCGGGTGGCGCACCGCCAGCGCCCGCTGCTGCGCCGGGGGCAGCCCGTCGAAGAACCCCGCCACCTCGGCGGCCGAGGCGCGGCCCGGCTCCGGCAGCCGCACCCCGAGGGTGGTGTCGGCCACCCAGGCGGCCGTCCCCGGCGGCGGCCCGGTGACCGCCCGCTGCCCGTCCGCCGCCGCCCAGCCGCCGGCCCCGCCGACCGCCAGCACCGTCAGCAGCCCCGCGGCCAGTGCCCGCCGGAATCGCGCCTTCATCCCGCTCCGCCTCTCCTCGTACCGATCTCGACGGAGAGGAAGGTAGGAAGCGGACGCCTGACGGGGCGTCACCCCGCAGCGCCAACCCGGAGGTCATACCGGGGTACTACGGGGACCACGGGGGACGGTGCCCCCGGCACGACGGAGCCCGCCCCGGACGGCTGTCCGGAACGGGCTCCAAGGTGCTTGCCGTGCAGGGGGATCAGTGCGAGACGGCCAGCTGCACCCGGTGGTGCCGGGGCTCCTCGATCTCGTCCAGCAGGGCCACCGCCAGGTCGGCGTGCGAGATCCGGCCCTCTCCCACCACCGCGCCGACCGCGCTCCGGTAGCTCCCGGTCACCGCGGCCTCCGCGTCCAGGTCCATCGGCGGGACCACCATCAGCCAGTCGAGCGCCCCGGCGCTGTCCGTCAGCAGCTCGAACTCCGCGACGTGCCCCTGGGAGAACAGGCGGTACTCCTCCGGGAACCGCGGGTCGTCCATCACCCGCACCCCCGGCGAGACCTCCAGGGTGGTGGCGATGCCCAGCGTCAGGAGCCGCCCCACCCCGGCCCGGCCGAGCCCCTCGGCCATCGCCCGGGCAGCCGCCGTGAAGTACTCCTCGGCCGGCAGGTCCAGCCGCACCGAGGCGTTCACCGCCGCGTCGTGCCCCGCCGCGGCCGACGCCACCGACCCGGTGTCCGTGGCGTCGCCGCGCACCACCGTCACCGCGCCCGAGGCGCCCAGCCCCGGGTGCCTCCCCGGCTCCCGCACCACCGCCGTCACGGCGTGCCCGCGCCGCACCGCCTCGGCCACGGCCGCGCCGCCCACGCGTCCGCCCGCCCCGAAAACCACGATCCTCTTCATGCCGCTCCCCTCTCGACGGCCCGTCCGGGCCGGATGCGGGACGACCGTAGGAGGAGGGGCCCCGGTTACTTCAACGGAACCGGCCCTATGGTCTCGGTATGACCACGCCCCTGGAAGCCGACAGGTTCGACCCGGACTGCAGCCGCCGGATGCCCATCCGGGTCGGTGACAAGTGGAGCGGGATGGTGCTGCGCTGCCTGGAGGGGGGCCCGCGCCGGTTCGGCGAGTTGAGGGTGCCGCTGGGCACCGTCACCCCGAAGGTGCTGACCGAGACGCTGCGGGCGATGGAGCGCGACGGCTGGATCAGCCGCACCGCGTACGAGGAGAACCCGCCCAGGGTCGAGTACGCCCTCACCGACTTCGGGCGCTCCCTGCTCGGCCAGCTGGACGTCGCCTGCGCCTGGGCGCGCGAGCACCTCGACCAACTGCCCCCCAGGTCCTACTGACCCGGCGTCACCAGACCGGACTCGTACGCCAGCACCACCGCCTGGGCCCGGTCGCGCAGGTCCAGCTTGGCCAGGATCCGGCCGATGTGGGTCTTCACGGTCTGCTCGGCGACCACCAGCCGCTCGGCGATCTCCTGGTTGGACAGGCCCCGGGCGATCAGCTCCAGCACCTCGGTCTCGCGCGGGGTCAGCCCGTTCAGCTGGAGCTTGCGGTCCCTCCGCGGGGCGGGCCTGTTCCGCGCGAAGTCCTCGATCAGACGGCGCGTCACCGAGGGCGCCAGCAGCGCCTCCCCGGCCGCCACCACCCGGACGGCGGCGATCAGGTCGGCCGGCGGGGCGTCCTTGAGCAGGAAGCCGGAGGCCCCGGCGCGCAGCGCCTCGTAGACGTAGTCGTCCACGTCGAAGGTGGTCAGCATCAGCACCTTCGGCCGGTGCACCACCCCCGCAGGGCCCCTCCTCGCCGAAGGGGGCGAGGAGGGCGGGTCCAGCAGCCGGCGGGCCGCCTCCAGCCCGTCCATCTCCGGCATCCGGACGTCCATCAGCACCACGTCCGGATGGGTCCGCCCGCTGACCTCCAGCGCCTGCTTCCCGTCGGCGGCGTCACCGACCACGTCGATGTCGCTCTGCGCGTTGAGCAGCGCGGCGAAGCCGGCCCGGACCATCGCCTGGTCGTCGACGATGATTACGCGGATGGTCATCGGGGGCTCTCTCCAGCGGTGGTGACGGGCAGTTCGGCGGCGACCCGGAAGCCGCCCTCGGCGGTCGGGCCGGTCTCCAGCCTGCCCGACAGTAGCCGGACCCGCTCGCGCATTCCCACCAGCCCGTGCCCGGTGCCCTCCCCGGCCTCCACCCCCGGCGTCCCGCCCGGGCCGTTCACCACCGTCACCCGGAGCGTGCCGGCGCTCGCCGAGAGCTCCACCTCCGTGACCGCCCCGGGCGCGTGCCGCACCACGTTGGCCAGCGCCTCCTGCACGATCCGGTACGCCGACAGGCTGACGCCCTGCGGGAGTTCACCGAGGTGCTCGCCGCGCAGCGAGGCCCGCACCCCCGCCTGACGGACCGTCTCCACCAGCCGCTCCAACTGCTCCACCCCCGGCTGCGGCGCCCGGTCCGGCGCACTGCCGTCACTGCGCAGCACCCCCAGCAGCCGCCGCATCTCCGCCAGCGAACCGCGCGCCGCCGCCGCGATGGTCCCGAACTCCTCCACCGCCTCCGGCGGGAGCCCGCTGATCCGGTACGGCGCGGAGTCGGCCTGCACCGTGATCACCGACATGTGGTGGGCCACCACGTCGTGCAACTCCCGCGCGATCCGCGCCCGTTCCTCCAGCAGGGTCGAACGCTCCCGCTCGGCCTCGCTGATCCGCTCCTGCTCCGCCAGCTTGCGCTGCGCCTCCCCGCGGCCCCGCACCGTCCAGCCCAGCAGCAGCACCGCGCCCGAGATCGCCACGGTGATGGTCGCGGTCTGCCCGGCCCGGGGCTGGTGCAGGTCACTGGCCACCACACTGGCCGCCAGCGTCACCAGCCACACCGCCAGCAGCGTCCGCCCGCGCTCGCGCAGCGCCAGGGCCGCCATCAGGAACACGTACCCGAGCAGGGTCGGCACCGGCCACGGCCAAGGCCCGGCGCTCTTCGGCGTCCACGCCGTCGCCATGGCCCCCAGCACCACACCGGCGGACATCACCCACCACGCCGCCAACGGCCTGGTCACCGCGACGATCAACGGCACCGACTGCGCCAGCGCCAGCGCCCCGGCCACCGCCACCGGCAGCCCGTAGTCGTTGGCCAGCACCACCGTGCCGGTCGACAGCAGCGTGATCGTCGCCGCCAGCGCCAGCAGGTACGGCAACGCCCGCACCCACGCCCGCTGCGCCCCCGCCAACAGCGGCACATGGCCCTCGGCGGGCGTCAGCAGCGCCCGCCCGAGATCGCCGAGCTGATCGCCGACCCACTGGGCGGCCTCGTTCACCGGAGAAGGAACCTGGAGCTTCATCCCCGTCAGCCTAGGCGCCGCACCCCGCGGAACGGCTCGTACCCAGGGCCGGTCTTCGTCGTAGTACCCGGGTATGACCCGGGGCCGTCGGCTACGGCTGTTCGGAGGTCCCGAAGCCTCGGCTCGCCTCCGTCATCGCCGAGCGCAGCGCCTCCTCGAACCGGGCCTGGTGGTCGACCATCACCACGCGCAGCCACGGTGCGGCTTCCAGGGCGAGCCGGTCGAGCCGCTCGAACACGTCCCGTCGGTGGCCGCGCAGCCGCGCCTGACGGTCCACCAGGACGACGGCGGGCGCCGTCGGCCGCGAGCCGGAGGCGATCACCTCCAGTTCCTCGTCGACCCCGTGCACGCTCGGTGCGAACCCGAGCTCCTGCGCGATCCTCGCGGCGTGCTCCGCCACGCTGTGCGGGGAGTCGGCCGGGAAGGGGACCCAGTCCAGGCTCCGCGCGCCGTAGTTCCGCGGGTCCGTGTCGCTCGGCCGGTCGCCCGTGCGGTAGGCCACGACGGAGATCCGCATCGGGAGGCCGCGCGGTGCGGCGAAGGCGCTCGGCTGGGTGGTGAAGTCCACGAGCGGCTCACCGCCCCGGACCACCGTGCTCTCCGCCACCTCGACGATCCGTTGGGCCAGTCGGTGGACGGCCAGTTCGTACTGGTGCCGGAAGTAGCTGAGCTTCAGCAGGGCGTACATGCCTTCGTCGGCGTACTCCTGGCCGAACCTCCGGTGCTCGGAGGGGAGTTGACGAGCCACCTCGGGGAGTTGGCGGTCCGGGGTCGGCACCCACAGCACGGGCACGATGCCACTGGCGGACTGCGCGTCGTCGAGGGAGTGCGCGAGCCGCTGCGAGAAGGTGTACCACTCCTGGCCGCACGCCCTGCTGGCGAAGTAGCGGGGCGAGTAGAGCGGGACGAAGACCCGGCAGTCGGCGAGTTCGTGGGAGATCCGCTCGCGCCACCGGTCGCCCTGGTGCATGCTCCGGTCCATGAAGCCGACGGGCCGGTCGGCCGGGTGGTCGGTGAGCGACATGACGGATTCGCTGAGGTCCTCGAAGAGCTTGGTGACCCAGTGGTTCGGGTCACCGCCACTGCGCAGCTGTGGGGTGTGCGCGTAACTGAGGAAGAAGTAGGCACCCCGCGCCGTCTCCGGCCGTGGGCGGGCGGTGGTGCGCGGCGGTTCGGTCGGTGGCACGGCGGAGCTCCGCCCCTCGGCGGCGGGCCGTGAGACCTGCGCCTCGACCGTGTCGCCGACGGCGGCTGCCGACTCGCCCGGCTCCAGGCGGCGCAACAGGCGGCCGGTGGCCAGCCCGAGCTCACCCCGGCCGGCCGGGCCCGGGCCATCGGCGGACAGCCAGGCCGGGAAGTCGGGCGCGGCACCGGCCAGCCCCTCCAGCCGGCCGGAGACCTCTTGTCGAAGGGTCCGCAGTTCGACGACGGGCACCAGCCCGGCGAGGTGTTCCTTGGCCTCGGGCAGGAAGTCGAACTGCCGGTACTGGGGCGGGACGTCGGCCGGACCGGCGTCGACCGGGGGCGGTACCGGCCGGAGCAGTCCGCCCAGCAGGACCTCGGCCAGCTCCACGCTGCCGGGCTCCGGCCGGCCGGCTGCGGCCGGAGCGGCCAGCCCGACCAGCCGCATCGCGGGCACGCTCAACGGCGCCAGGTGGGCGATGTACGCGGCCAGCCGGCGGGCGCCCGGTGAGGCTGCGCGCAGGAAGTGCTCCAACTCCCGTTCCGCCGTCGGCGGTCGGAGCCCCGGCCGGGCCGCCCCCTGAGGCGCCGGACCCTCCTCCCACAGTCTCAGCCACGTGGTGCCCCCGGCGGCGACCAGTCCGGCCCAGGCCTGGAGGGAGGCGGGGGAGAGCTCCAGGACCGGCACCGGTACGTGTTCCTCCGCCGCGCCCCTGATTCCTCCGGGAGCCCACGGAGGCAGCTGCCAGCGGGAGTTGGGGACCCCGGCGGCGGGGGAGGTCGCCGGGTACGGGTCCCCGGCCACCCCGGAGCCGGGCCACATCCGGCTGGGCAGGGTGTGCAGCACGGCGGTCGGGCCACGCCGGCCCCAGTGGTCCAGCACCGCCCGCATCCGGCCGTCCCGCCAGGCGGCCCCGGCACCGTCGGTGACCACCAGGACCAGGGTCCGCCCGGTGGTGTCGGTGACGGTGGCGGGGGAGCGGTCCGGCCCGTCCACGCCGAACGGGCGGGCCCGCAGGCGCACCGGCCCGGGGCCGCGGTTGCGCAGGCCGACCACGGTGGTCTGCCGGAATCCGCCCAACCGTCCCAGCAGCGCGTCCAGTTCCGAGACCAGCTTCCGCCAGATCAGCATCGGCACGCCGTCGTCCACCACCAGCACGCAGCGCAGCCAGGGCTCCCGGCCGGGCCGCAGCACCAGCTCCGGAAGGCCGGTCTCGGCCCACCGGGTCGCGGTCGCGGACTCGTCCAACTCCCCGCCGCGCGGCACGGTCCGACGACGGTTCAGCGAACGCAGCGCCCGGGCCAGGACGTGGGCGTCCGGCAGGGCCCGGGGCTCCGGCAGCCCGGTCTCGCGGGTCCCGCCGTGCCCGGAGCCGGGCACCGTTCCCGCGTAGAGCCGACGGACCGTGCGGCGGGCGCCGTCCGGCCCGGCCTCCTCCTCGGGGAGGGGCTCGGTGCCGGCGGCGGCCGGGCCGCCGGCGGCCCGGCCCCCGGGCAGCGGGTGGCGCCCCAGCGGGAGCGCGCGGCCCGGCGGCAGGGCGTGGCCCGGCGGCAGGGCGCGGGCCAGCCAGAGCACGTCCAGCAGTTCGGGCAGGTCGAGATCGGCCCCGGAGGCGCGAAGCACCTCGCGGGCCCGGTCCAGTGCCGAGCTCATGTCCCTCCCCTCTCCTCGGACGGATCCCCGACGGATCAGACCGTGCCGCCCAGGTTGTGCAGGACCGCCTCCAGCAGCCGGTGCGCGTCCAGGTCCACCCCGCCCTTGCGGAGGAAGACCGCGTTCAGCAGTTGGTCGGTGGCCAACTCCCGGTGCGTGCGCCGCTCCAGGAACTCGGCCAGCACGTCCTCCGCCCCCGCCATCGCCCCGGCGCCCAGATGGGCCTCGACGATCTCGCGCAGGGCCGCCGCGTCGGGGTCCGGCAGTTCGAGCCGGAGGCAGCGGCGCAGGAAGGCGGGCGGGAAGTCCCGCTCGCCGTTGCTGGTGATCACCACGACCGGGAACTCGGTGCAGTGCACCTGGCCCCGGGTCACCGGCACCGTCGCCCGGCCCGGATCGGCGGTCAGCACCCGGACCTCGGACTGGTCCTCGGGCAGCCGGGCCAGCTCCGGGATCTCGAAGCTGCCCTCCTCGAAGACCGTCAGCAGGTCGTTGGGCAGGTCGACGTCGCCCTTGTCCATCTCGTCCACCAGCAGCACCCGGGGACGCCCGGCCGCGACCAGCGCGGTGCCGACCGGCCCGAGCCGCAGGAACGCGCCGATGTCCGGCTCGGACCGGGCCCGGCCGGTTTCCCGGGCCAGGGTGGCCTCCCGCAGCCGGCCGATGGCGTCGTACCGGTAGAGCGCCTCGGGCAGGTTGGAGCGGCTGTTGACCGGCCAGTGCAGCACCTGACCCAGGCTCAGCTCGTGGGCCAGGGCGTGTGCCAGGGAGGTCTTCCCGGTGCCGGGGCGGCCGGTGACCAGCAGCGGACGGCGCAGCTGCAACGCGGCGTTGACCACGTCCACGTGCGCCGGGTCGATCCGGTACGGGCGCGGCCCGCCGCCTGCGGCGGCCGGGCCGCCGAGCCGGCGCCAGGGCGGTACCGGCGGTAGGGCGGGGGAGCGCGGACGCCCGTCCCCGCGGAAGATCCTCCAGGCGTCGGCCGCGTCCTCGTCGGGGGCGGGGCCGGCCGCGTCGGCGGGGTCGGCCGCGTCGGCGGGGTCGGCCGGCTCGGGCGGTCCAGCGTTCACGGTCTCTCCTCCGGGTCGGTCAGGGCGAGGGTCTGCGGCAGTGGCCTGGTCGGGTCCTCGCGGGCCAGCACCGGGCGCAGCGGGAAGCGTTCCGCGTACCCGAAGGCACCGGCCCGGTAGCTCCGGACCCGTTCGGGCAGCGAGTGTTCGGGGCCGCCGGGGTCGATCGGTGCGAAGTGCCCGGCCGGGAGCGCACCGACGGCGGCGCGGTCCCAGATCACCACCGGCACCCCCATCCGCAGGCACTTCACCGCGAGCAGCAGCCGGCGCCCCGGGTCCGGCCCGCCCAGCACCACGCAGGTGGCCGCCCGGTGACTGAGCAGCGCGCTGGCCACCTGCCGGGGCTCCTGGTGGTCGCCGTCCAGGTGCAGCGGCGGGCTGACCGTCCGCCAACGCCACCGGAAGGCGAGGGCCTTGTCCCGTTCCCGGCTGCGGACCGGGTCGAGGTCGAGCGCCAACCGGACCACCACCGGGTGGACGGTGCCGAGTGGGCGGGGTCCGTCCCCGTCGGCCAGCTCCTCCGGGTGGGCGGTGTCCCACTCCTCGACCGCCAGCCCGAGCTCCTCCTTGTCCAGCACGAACTCGACGGTCGGGTACGGGTCGTCGTCCCCGTCCTCCCACCCCGCCATCACCGCCCGGAGGTCCCGGGCCACCTCCTCCGGAGTGCCCGGACGCCCGCCCGGGCCGTCCACCGGGTGCAGCTCCCCGTCGCCGTGGTCCGCCCAGAGCGCGCAGCGGAACCGTTCGGCACCGGAGTGCTGGTACCTGGTCAGCCGGACCACCAGCCGGGACGTGCCGTGCCCCGTGTCCTCCTCGGCCGCGGCGCCCGGCCAGTCCTCGGCGTCGGCCCGGTAGTCCCGCAGCGCCTCCAGGGCCACGCCGAGGCGGTCGGCGGTGTTCTCGTTCCAGGTGCGGAGCCGGCGTGCCAAGGCGGTCTCGCCCCGGGCACCGAGCGCGGCGGCCACGTACTCCACGAAGCGCAGCAGCTTCCCGGGCCGGTAGCCCTCCAGGTGCTGGACCAGGGCGGCCGTCCGGCTGCTGCACTCCTCCGGCACGGGGCCACCGAGCAGTGCGGGCGGGAGGTCCACCCAGGGCAGGGCGGCGGCCAGCAGCTTGGTCAACGACGGCAGCCCGGGCACGGGCGGCTCCAGGGCCTTCTCCAACATGCCCACCAGTCGGCCGTACTGCTCCGGTGACAGCAGGCCCGGCACCGCCAACTCGTGCCCCAGGTCCAGCAGTCGGGACGCCTGGTCGGGGCGGCTCTGGCGGTGGTACTCCGCCAGGGCGGCCAGTGCACGGGGTTCGGCGAGCAGCAGGGCCGCCAACCGTTCGACGGACGGGGCGGTGCCGACCGGGCCCCGGCCGAGGTCGAAAAGCGCGGCCAGGTGGCCGGCACCGTCGGCCCGTTCGGTGGTTCCCGGGAACAACTCGCCGAGGAGGTCCGAGAGTTCGGGAAGACCACTCTGGAGGGCGGGCGCGGGGTGTGCGGGCAGCAGCAGGGCGACGGCCCGGGCGGGGCCGAGGGCCCGCTCCAGCTCGGCCCTGACGGTCTGCCAGGAGACCACCAGGCTGCGGTCCTCGAAGCCACCGGTACCGCGCAGCTGCCCCGCCACCAGCCCGACCACCGCCTGGTCCGCCGCCGACCAGAGCGGCCCGCCGCTGTACCCGGGGCCGATGGCCGGGCCGGAGGCCGCCGCGTCCACGTAGCTGCGGTCCGGTTCGCAGACCTGGACGGTGGTCGAGGTCGCCGAGACCGCCTGGCCGGTGCCGTACCAGGCACGGAGCTGCTGACCCACCGTCATCGCGGCCCAGGACTGCGGGAAGGCGTCCGGGGGCGGGTCCGCGTCCAGCCGCAGCACTGCCAGGTCGCCCAGCCACTCCACGGCACCCTCGGGCGCGGGGCCGCCGTCGGCCGAGCGGGGAGCGAGCCAGGCCTCGACACGGGCACTCCCGGGCGGGGCCGCGGCCGCGGCCCCTGCGCGGAAGGCGACCCGTAGCGCCGCCGTCGCGGTGGGGTCGGAGACCTCGAACAGACCCCTTCCCAGCGCGGCGTTCACCACGTGGGCACAGGTCAGCAGCAGCCGGCCGTGCAGGTACACCCCACCGCCCACCGGCTGCCCGTCGGGGCCCATCACCGACACGAACGCCGCACGGATCCCCGTCTCGGCCGCATCGGATCCGTCGAACCACCCCACGCCCGGTCAGCCGGCCGCGCCGGGCTCCGAAGCGGCAGCACGCGGCGCGAGCTGCCAGGTCGCCGAGACCGTCAGACTGGCCTCGGCGCTGCCGCCCACCACGCCCAGCTTCAGGTCCGCCCCGAGCTGCACCCCGAACTCCACCGACACCTCGTGCGGCCGGCTCGGCACCGACGCCACCGTGTCGTGCACCTGCTGCAGCAGCGGCACCAGCGGACTCAACGCCGTCCGCAGCGCCCCCTCCCCGAGCGCGGTCAGCCGCTCGCCCAGCTCCTCCGCCCGCCGCCCCACGGGCGTCCCACCACCCAGGCCGGGCGGCAGGTTGGCGGGGGAGGGCTCGGCGGGCGCGGCGGACTTGACCGGGAAGGTCCGCAACAGCACGGCTGAACCATCGTCAAAGGTGAACTCGAGATAGTCGGACACGCAGACGATTGTGCCGACGCGACCCCACCGCCGGAGCCGAATCCACCGAACTGGGTCAGCCGAACTGCCCGGCCTTCACGGCTCGCACGAAGGCGGAGAACGAGACGGCGGGAAACAGCAGGGCGGGCCCGTCGGGATCCTTGGAGTCCCGGACGGGGACGAGCCCGGGGACGTGGTCGGCCACCTCGACGCACGCACCGCCGCCGCCGCTGTGGGAACTCTTGCGCCACGTGGCGGTGTTCAGGTCAACAGGCATCTTCCATTTCCTTCCGTACGTCGCGGATCAGCCTCAGCGAGGCGTCCTGCGACAGGGCGTCAACCTGGAGCCGAGCATAGTGACGCTCCCAGGAGGTCAGCGTCGCTGCCTCCCTTTCGACGTAACCGCGTTGGAAGGTTTCGGTATAGCCCAGCAGTGAGCGGTCCGCCATGGTAAGCAGCCACAACGGTGAGCGGAACGGGCAGCGATCAGCCATCGAGCCGGGCGCGATCTGAATGATGATGTCCGGTCGCGTCGCCATGTTCTCCAGGTGGGCCAGCTGACGCGCCATCACGGCCGGTCCGCCCATGGAGCGGCGCAGGCAACTCTCCTCGAGGACTGCGTAAATCACCGGTGCCATCAGCCGGTCCAGTCTGCTCTGGCGGGCCAGGAGGAACGCGACCCGCTCGTCGGCCTGTTGCGGCGTGGCGTCACCTCGGCTCACGAACCCGTCTTCCTGGGCGGCTGCGTAGTCCGCTGTCTGGAGCAGCCCCGGAACGATCCCGATCTCGAAGACGCGGATCTCCGTCGCCTTCGACTCCAGTGCGGCGTACTCCGGGAAGCCCTCGATCAGCATCGAGTGCTGGAGCTGCCACCACATCAACTCCAGCGTCCCGCCGGTCTCCAGGACCTCGTCCGCCCTCGGGGCGAACCACGGCGGGGGCTGCCGCTCCGCCCGCTCGATGTACGAGACGTACGAGTCGGAGCAGCTGAGCCTGCGACCCAACTCGGCCTGTGACAGGCCCCTCGCCTTCCGGCTGCGCCGTAGCTGCATGCCGAACGCGGCCAAGGGCGACGCCGACGGGTCCAGGTCGCGGAGATTCATCAACAGCCCCCACTGTCCAGTTGAAATCCTTCCGAGCGTAGCCAGCGGACCGCCATCGTGGAGGCTGAACGACCACACAGAGGAGTCATCCCGTGACCAAGAGCAGCAGGGCCGACGGCCGCCCGCACGTCGGCGAACTGGTGACCGACACCAGGTCGGGGCGGGTGGGGGAGTACCGCGACACCCTCGGGAAGGCCGCCTACCTCCGCCCCGTGGGTGGCGGTTGCGAGTGGGAGACCGATCCGGACTGCCTCGTGGCCGTTCCGGACACCGAGGAGGAAGCCGGTTGAATTCCCGTCAGCAGCGCGAACGCGCCCGCCGTGAGGAGGCCCTCGCCGAGGTGGCGGCGGTCGCGGTCCGCAAGGCCGAGGCCAGGAGCCGACTCGTCGCCGTCGACCACGAGTTACGCCTCGCGGCCCGCGCCGCCTACGCCACCGGAGCGTTCTGGCACGAGATCGCCGAACGGGCCGGCGTCTCCACCGAGACGGCCCGCTTCTACCGTTACGACCACGTCGACGGTGTCCGCCGCGTACCCGTCGAGCCGCTGCCGCCCCGGGTCTTCCGGGAGCGCGGCGACTGACGCCCGGTCAGCGGTGGTAGTACGGCTCGACCGCCGCCCGGACCTCCTCCCACAGGGCGGGGCCGTCCTGCGGGACGGGCTGCCGTCCGCTGCCGGGGCGGATGGTGAGGAGCTGCTCGCCGGAGAGGGCGAAGACGACCCGCCGCAGCCCGGCCACCTGGATGGCGGCCGCGCACATGCCGCACGGTTCGCAGCTGGTGTACATCGTCGTCCCGGCCGCCGCCTCCGGCGCCAACTCCCGTGCGGCCCAACGGGCCAGCTTGAGCTCGGGGTGGGCGGTGATGTCCCGGTCCGTCAGCGTGGTGTTCCGCTCCTCGGCCAGCACCACGCCCTCCGGCGAGGCCAGCAGGGAGCCGAACGGCGGGTTCCCGCCGTCGGAGGCCTCGGCGGCGAGGGCGATCGCGCGGCGCAGCAGGGGGAGGTCATCGGGGGTGGTCACGGGGTCTCCGATCGGGGGAGCAGGTGGGCGGCCACGGTGGCCAGGTCGCGCCAGGCGCTCTCGGGGGAGCGGGTCTCCGCGGGGTCGCCCCCGTAGGTGTCGAGGAGGACGGACTCGCAGCCCAGCAGCCGGAGTTGGGTGAGATCCTCGAGCACCTGGTCGAGGCTGCCGACCCCGGCCAGGCGCTCCGGGGCCGGGTCGGGGGCGGTAGTGATCTTCAGCTTGATCCGGGGTGCCAGTGCGGGCCGCGGCCGGCCCTGTTCGGCGGCCGTGGCCGCCAGCCGCCCGGCGGCCTCGCGCAGCCACGGCAGGGTGCAGCGCATCGGGTGCCAGGCGTCGCCGTACCGCACCGCCCGCCGCGCCCCCGCCTCGCTGTTGCCGCCGACCCACAGGGGGACGTCCGGCGCCTCGGAGCGCAACCCCCGCAGGACCTCGTCCGTCAGCCGCCCCCGCCGCTCGAACGGGACGCCCAGCGCCTCGAACTCCTGCCGGGCCCAGCCCACCCCCACCCCCAGCACCAGCCGCCCGCCGCTCAGGTCGCGCAGATTCGTGGCCATCCGGGCGGTGAGCAGCGGGTGCCGGTACGGGGCGACCAGCACGGTCGTGCCCAACCGCACCCGGCCGGTCAGTCCGGCCAGCCAGGCGAGGGTGGTGAAGGGCTCGTAGAAGGGGTCGGGGTAGCGCTCGGCCACGTCGGGGGTGACGGCGACGTGGTCGGAGACCATCAGCAGGTCGAAGCCGAGGTCCTCCACGGTCGAGGCCCAGGCGCGGAGCATGCCCGGGTCGGTGCCCGGGCCGAAGTTGGGGACGTTCACACCGATCTTCACACCGTCAAAACTACGCAGTCCGGACGGTCCGTCAGAAGGGCTTCCTCCCGGCATGATCGCCGATCGGCCGGGGATTCCCCGGTAGATTCACCGGATGACCGAGATCCTCGACCCGACCGACTGGGCGATCCTCACCGAGCTCCAGCGGGACGGCCGGATCGCCTTCACCGAGCTGGCCCGGCGGGTGAACCTGAGCGCCTCGGCGACCACCGAGCGGGTGCGGAGGCTGGAGGCGTCCGGGGTGGTGACCGGCTACCGGGCCGAGGTGGACCTGGCGCGCGCGGGGTACCCGGTGCCCGCCGTGGTGCGGCTCAAGTACCCGGGGCCGGGGAGCCGGCACGAGCCGCTGCGGCGCCTGCTGGCGGAGCGTCCGGAGATCCTGGAGTGCCTGCGCACCACCGGCGACGACTGCTACGTCCTCAAGGTCGCGGCCACCTCGACGGCGCACCTGGAGGAGCTGGTGGACGAGCTGGCCCGACTCGGCAGCACCACCACCAGCCTGGTGCTCAGCCACCCCCTCCCGCTCCGCGGCCCGGCGGCGCCGAACCCGGCCGCACCGAACCCGGCCGCACCGAGCGCGGCCGTGCCGAGTCCGGTCCCACCGCGCACGGAGGCAGCCACCCGCGCCACCGCCCGCTGAGGGGCGTGCGACCGACGGTGACGCGCCGTCGGTGAGGGTCAGCGCCAGTCGCCGGCCAGGGCCGGGCCGAGCTGGTCGAAGTGGGACTCGATGACGGCGATCATGCCCTCGGGGCCGGGCCCGGACTCGCCCCCGCTCCAGGCCAGATGGGCGCTGCGCAGCACCCCGCCGAAGACGGCGGCGAGCACCCGCGGCCGCAGGTCGACAGCCGGGTCGAGGCCCTCGCGGGTGGCGATCAGCTGGGCCACCAGCCGCTCCTGGTCGGTGATCCGACGCAGGTGGGCGGCGAGCAGGGTCGGGGTCTCCTCGATCAGCTGGATGAGTTCGAGGGCGGCGGTGATGCCCTGGTCGCCGTCGGAGGTGGAGAGATCGCGCCAGGTCAGGACGATCGAACTGCGCAGCGCCTGAAGGGGGTTCTCCTCGGCGGGGCGGGCCCTGAGGGTCGTGATGAAGTGGTCCTCGGCGTCGGCCAAGACGGCGAGGGCGACCTCCTCCTTGTTGGCGAAGTAGCGGAAGAAGGTGCGCTGCGAGACGTCCACCGCGGTGGCGATCTCGTCGATGGTGGTGCGGGCGTAGCCGTGCTCCAGGAAGAGCCGGTGGGCGGCGGAGACCAGGGCGTCCCGGGTGCGCTGCTTCTTCCGCTCGCGCAGGCCGAGGATCCGGCAACCGTCCGTGGCGGTGGCGGGCGAGGTGGGCTGCACGGCCATGCGGCGGGGCCTCCGGGACTGGTGGATCGGTGCTGACAACGATAGCGCGCTGACAAATGGCAGCTCCCTGCACAAGTCAGGCATCAGCACAAGGCAGTGTTTGCCGAATGTCAGAGGCTGACATAATCTCGCACGGCGGTGACGCCCGCCAGGCCGGACGACTCGTGGGGACGGGTGGGCCGGGGCGTCACCGCCATCGGCAGAGTCATCCCGCAGCGAGCCCGGAGGGTCCGTCAGACATGAGCCAGTCCCTGACCAAGAGCGCCGAGGCGGCCGGTCCGTCCCGGCCGAGCAGCGCCCCGGGCGGCGGTGGCGGCCTCGCCCGCTTCCAGGGCCATCCCTGGCTGACCCTGCTCACCGTCGCCGTCGGCGTGATGATGGTGGCCCTCGACGGCACCGTGGTGGCGATCGCCAACCCGGCCATCCAGACCGACCTGGGGGCCTCACCGGCCGACATCCAGTGGGTGACCAGCGGCTACCTGCTGGCGCTCGCGGTCTTCCTGATCACCGCGGGCAAGATCGGTGACCGGTTCGGCCACAAGGGCACCTTCCTGGTCGGCGCGGCCGGCTTCGCGGTCACCTCGGCCGCCATCGGCTTCGCCACCAACATCCAACTGGTCATCGCCTTCCGGGTGTTGCAGGGCCTGTTCGGCGCGCTGCTTCAGCCGGCCGCGCTCGGCCTGCTGCGCGGCGCCTTCCCGGCCGAGAAGCTCAACATGGCGATCGGCATCTGGGCCGGCGTCATCGGCGCCTCCACCGCGGCCGGCCCGATCGTCGGCGGCCTGCTGGTCGAGCACGTGAGCTGGCAGTCGGTGTTCTGGATCAACGTGCCCGTCGGCATCGCGGCCGTCCTGCTCGGCCTGCTGATCCTGCGCGACGTCCGCTCCGAGAACGCGGTGAAGTCCTTCGACCTGCCCGGCATCGCCCTGCTCTCGGTGGCCATGTTCGCCCTGGTCTGGGGCATCATCAAGGCCCCGAGCTGGGGCTGGGGCGACGTCTCCACCCTGCTCTTCCTCGGCGGCGCGGTGCTCGCCCTGGTGCTCTTCGCGCTCTGGCAGACCCGGGCGAAGGAGCCGCTGATCCCGCTCAGCCTGTTCCGTTCGGTGCCGCTCTCGGCCGGTGTGCTGCTGATGGTCCTGATGGCCTTCGCCTTCTTCGGCGCCATCTTCTTCGTGACCTTCTACCTGCAGAACGTCCACGGGATGGCCCCGGTCGACGCGGGGGTCCACCTGCTGCCGATGACCGGCATGATGATCATCGGTGCTCCGGCGGCCGGTGCCGCGATCGGCAAGGTCGGCCCGCGGATCCCGATCGTGGTCGGCATGACGCTCACCACCGTGGCCATGTACGGGATGTCCACCCTCACCACCGACTCGGGCAACGGCGTGATGTCGCTCTGGTTCGTGCTGATGGGCCTTGGCATCAGCCCCGTCATGGTCGGTGCCACCGAGGTGATCGTCGGCAACGCCCCGCTGGAGCTCTCCGGCGTCGCGGGCGGACTCCAGCAGGCCGCCATGCAGGTCGGCGGCAGCCTGGGCACCGCCGTGCTCGGCGCGGTGATGGCCGCGAAGGTCACCGACGTGCTGCCGGGCAACTGGGCGAAGGCGGGCCTGCCGCCGCTCGGCCCCGAGCAGCAGGCCGGCCTCGACCAGGCCGCTCAGCTCGGCATCGTCCCGCCGTCCCCGGCCGGCACCCCGGACCAGGTGGTCCAGGGCATGGCCACCGCCGTCCACGAGTCCTTCGTCAGCGGCATGTCGCTGGCCTTCGCCGCCGCCGCGGCGGTCGCCTTCGCGGCGGCCCTGCTCGGCCTGCTCACCAAGAAGGGCGCGAACGACGCCGGTCCGGCCGTGCACATCTGACGCACGGTCGTCCGACCCACGGTCAGGGGGGAACGGAGCCGCTCCCGTTCCCCCCTCCGCTGCCCGATCGGGCGACGCGGCCTTCCCGTCCGGCTGCCCCCGACCGCGTTGGTCGGGGGCCGGGCGGACGCGACCCTGTCCGTGAGGGTCTGCGGACACGGGAGGGCGGATGCCGACACCAGCGCCCCGTGGCCCCGGGCCCGCCGACCCCGAGCGGTCACCCGCCCGCAGACCGCTCGCCCAGGCGCCCGCCGCCGCCCCGCCGGCCCCCGTGCCCGGTGGATCCCCGGCCGGGCCGCACGCGCTGCTCGCCCTGCAGAAGGCCGCCGGAAACCGCGCGGCCGCAGCCTGGCTGAGCGCCCGGCCCGGTGCCGCCACCACCACCCCTGCGGCCCCTCTCGCTCCAGTGGCCCGGGCCGAGCCACTGCCCCTGGCCGAGCCACTGACCCGGGCCCGGGTTCCGGTCCAACGCGCCGAGGACGAGGGCGGGTTGCTCGCCTCCGTCCGTCGCCGCGTCGCGGGCGTGGTCGACCGGCTGCGGTCCGGGTGGAGCGCGCTGAGTGCCACGGCCGGCGAGGCCTTCACCGCCGTGCGCGCCCGCGCGGGCACGGCGGGGGAGACGCTCGCCGCCGCCGGCACGGCCCTGGCCGGGGGTCTCGACACGGCCTGGGACAGCGGGCGCGGCGCACTCGCCGAGCTGGCGGCCGCCGCCCGCCGACGGATCGGACAGCTGGTCGGCGGCGTACACACCGCCGCCGCCCGTCTGCGGGGCTCCGTCCTGGAGCTGGATCCGGACGGCACCCAGGCCGCCTGGGGCGCCGTCACCACCGCCGCGGAGACGGCCGGGCAGGGGGCCAGGGACGCCGGGCAGGCGGCGACCGGGCGGATCGCCGGGGTCTGGGCCGGGCTGTGCGGCCGTTTCGAGGCGGGCCTCGCCGCGGCGGGCGGCCGGGCCGGTGCGCTGGTGGGTGAGGTGCGCGGCGCGGCCGGTGCGGTGCTCGGGCGGCTCACCGGGACGTGGCAGGACCTGACCCGCACGGCGGAGGGGCTGACCAGTGGCGGCGGAGGCCTGCTCGGGGGCGTCGTCGGCCGGGTGCTCTCGGCCGGGCAGGGCCTGTGGAACGGACTGGCCGGCCGGTGGGACGAACTCCGGTCCAGGGCAGACGGTCTGGCCGAGGCGGTGACCGCCCGCGCCGAGGCGGCCTGGAACGGGGCCCGCCGCCTGGCGGTCTCGGCGTACGAGGGGGTCCGGGGCGCCTGGGACGGGGCGCGGACGGCGGCCGTCCAGGGCATCGACCGGCTCGGCGGCGGCGTCCGCTCGCTGACCCGTCGGATCCGGGGGTTCCCGATCGGCGGCCTGGCCGGCGGCCTGCGCCGGTACGCCGCCCCGCTCGCGTCCGTCCGGGAGGCGGTCGCGGATCCCACCGCGACGGTGGAGCCGTACGCCGACCGGCTGGCCGGCACCGTGGGCCAGGGCATGCCCGCCGCCGAGCGGGCGGCGGCCGAGCACCTGGCACAGGCACCGCAGCAGTCACGGGAACAGGTGCAGGCCGCTGACGCTCCGTCGGCCGGGCCCGGGCCGGCCGTACAGCGGCAGGCCGCCGCCGGCGCGCACGGTGACCCGCGGAGCACCACCGGGCTCGCCGAGGTCTGGGCCGGTCTGCGCGCGGCCTGGGCCGAGAAGTGGGACCAACTCGACCTGCGCCGCTTGGCGTTGGACACGCTGATCGGCATCGTGTGGCCCTGGCCGAAGATCGGCGAGGAGCTCACCGGGATCGGCGGCGACGTCCGGACGGCGGTGTCCTCGCTGTTCGCCCCCCGGAACCTCCTGGCCGATCCGCTCGGCGCGCTGCACGACCTGTGGACCGACCAGAACCACCTGCTGGACGTCCCGCTCGCCCTGTGGCGGCGGTTGAACAACATCGCGCTGCTCCTGATGGGCCCGGTGACCATCGCGCTCACCGTGGTCGGAGCCTGCGGCGGCTCGGTGGCCGGCACGGTACTGGGGGCGATCGGAGGCGCGCTGGCGGGGCTCGGCATCGGTGCCGCCCCCGGCGCCGCAGGGGGCTTCGGGGTGGGCGGTGCGGCGGGCGCCGGGATCGGGTTCGGTGTGGCGATCGGCCTCGGGGAGGCCTTCCTGGCCTCCTTCGCGGCCGGTGAGGCGGTCGCCTTCGTCAAGGCCCTGGGGGATCTGCTGACCACACGTCAGACCCGTGCGGAGAAGCTCCGGGACTTCGGCGCCATGGCGGACAGCTCGCTGGCGCTGGGCATCACGCTGGTCCTGGTGGCGGTCGGCTGGCTCGGCGGCCGGCTGGCCTCGGCGGCCGCCGGAGTGCTCCGCCGGCTGGTGCCCGACTCGGTGGCCGAGGTGCTCGACCGCTTCGCCCGGGGAGTCCGCCGGGCCCGGGAAGGTGAGCCGGTACCGGAGCCGGACGAGAACCGCACGGTGCCCGCCGAAGTGCCCGGCAAGGCAAGGCTGTTGGCGGACATCGCCGGGTCCCGTAAGTTCGCTGCCCGGATTCGCGCCCTGCTCGCCGACGTCCAACGGCCGGGCGCACGACCGCGGCTGGAAGCCAGGCTGAGAGCGCTGGAGGAGACCCTGGAGCGGCTGAACGGGGCGGCCGAGCGGACCGCCGACCCGGCCGAGGTGCTCCGGCTGAAGGCCGAACGGGACGTGGCGCAGGGGGAGTTGCAGCGGCTGAACGCGGACGTCCGGGCGGCCGTGCCCCGGTTCCCCTCCTCCTGGGCGGAGTTCGACGACCGCTTCCACGAGGGGTTCGAGGCCGAGCTGCGCAGGTTCCGGGGCACCGAGGACCTGGAGCCGAACCCCGGTCTGCGGGGCGGTGAGGGCCAACTCTTCCTGGGCGCCGAGCGGTTCCAGGCCCTCAAGCGCTGGTTCCGGGTCAGGCTCGGCGACATGGCCGAGTCCGTCCGGCTGCTCCGCGGGGCCCGGGCCGGCGTCGAGGCCGACCCCCGGCTGCGCACGGTGCTGGAGGTGGTCGAGGTGACCCGGGTCGCCGACGACTGGGCGCTGCGCGGCTTCGACCCGGACTCGGTACCGCTGCGCAACGCCCTGGCCGACCCCGAGGTGGCCGCCGCCCGGCAGCAGGCCGTCGCGGCCCTGGAAGGGGCCACCGACCCGACCATGCGCCTGCTCGCCGACAAGCTGCGCGACAACTCCGCCAACCTCCACTGGTCCCCCAACAGTGGCAGGATCCTGGTCATCGACATGCAGTGAGAGCCTGGCCCAAGGACGGGACGATGCGCACCTTCTCCGAACTGAGCGACGCCCTCGGCCTGCGGAAGTTCCTGTTCAGCCCGCTCGGGACGCTCTACTTCGTGCCGTCCGCGCCCGGCTCCCCGCGCGTCATGGTGCGCCGCTTCGACGGGCTGCTCCCGCCCGCCCTGGCCGCCCCCTACGCCGGGCTGATCACCGCCTGCGCGGACTGGGTGGCCGCCCGCCCGTCGGTGGCCGCCGACGTCCGGGTGCTCCTCCCGCTCGAGGTGGGCACCGACTTCGTCGCCCGGCCGCACCCGGTCTACCACGCGTCCACCGACAGCTACGACCCGGCGAGCCCGCCGGCCGAACTCGCGGCCATGCACCGGACGGTGGCGGCCGCGCTGGAGGCGCCCGCCACCGGGGAGCGGGACGGGGTGGTCACCCGGGTGCTGGCCCGCAGCCTGCTGGAGCCGACCGGTCGGACGTACTACGACGAGCGCGAGCGCCGCTTCGTGGTGGTCGAGCCGAAGATCGAGCCGTCCGACCTCGGCGTCCCGGCCGGCTGAGGCACCGTCAGAGACCCGTCAGGCACCCGTCAGGTGCCGTCGGGCGCCCCGCACGGTGCCTCCTCCGGCCTGAGCCGGCTTCCTCCGGCCTCAGCGCGGCAGGCCGCGCAGCACCGGGACGGACGGGTCGTACAGCCCGTAGCCGATCAGGGTCCGGGTCGCCGTCCCGCCGAGCCAGGCCGTGGCGGTGCTCTGCCCGGTCGGCAGGACCTGCCGCGAGCGCACTGACCCGTCCTTCGGGTCGATCCGCAGCAGCTGGTTGTCGTACCCGTAGTCGGTCAGCGCCAGCACCCCGTCCGTCCCGGCCGCCAGGCCGTACGCCCCGCTGCCCGCGTCGACCAGCCAGCGCTGTGCGCCGTCGGCCAGCGAGAAGGCGGCGACCGCCTCGCCGAGGCCCCGGACCTTGACGGCGGCGACCAGCTGATCGCCCGTCACCACCGCCCGCAGGCCCGGTGCGCTGATGGACTGGTTGTTGGCCTCCAGGACCAGGCGCAGGTCCGGTCCGGCCCCGTCCTTGACCACGGCCCGCACCGCACCCCGCTCGCTGAGGGAGAGCACGCCGTGCACCCCGGCGCCGTCCTGCTCCTGGACCCGGACCACCGGCGGCTGGACGCTCAGCAGCTGCAGCGCGGTGAGCCGGGTCTCGGTGCCCAGCGAGGTCCGCCACGCCTCCTTGCCGTCGGCCGCGCCGAGCATCCGCAGCGTGGCGGTGCCCTGCGGGTAGGTGCCCGGGCAGTACTCGACCAGCGCGACCTTCGCCCCGGTGGCGGCCACCGCCAGGTTGTCGCAGTTCTTGGCGGCCGGGCCGCTCCACAGCTCGGTGCCGTCGGAGGCCTTCACGGCGCGCAGCCGCTCCTCCTCGGCGATCAGCACCGTGCCGCCGGTGACGGCCAGTTGGTGCCCGCGCCGCTCGCGGTCCACCGCATCGGTGATCTTGACGACCCGCTCGCCCCAGGCCCAGGTGCCGGAGCCCAGGTCCACCGCCCGGACGCTCTCGCACTCGCCCAGCGAGCGGCTCAGCGCGACCGCCGCCACCGTCCCGGCCGGGTCGGTGCCCGCGGCGCAGACCGTCTCCCGGGCGGGCGTGGCCAGGGTCCAGAGCGGGGTGCCGTCGCCGGCCCGGTAGGCGGTCAGCCCGTCCTCGCGGACCCGGACCACCGTCTCGCCCTGCTGCCAGATCGCCACCGCCTTGCCCCCGCCGGTCGGGTCGGAGGCGGTCCAGGCCGGCCGCAGCTCCGGGCTGGCCGGGTCGCCCGGCGGGGGCGGGGTGAGCATCCACCCGGCGATGAAGTACGCCGGGACGACGCCCAGCACGGCGCAGACCGCCGCCACCAACCAACCCTTGGGCCCGTCCCCGTGCAGGCCGCGGGCAAGCGTCACGACCAGGGCGACCAGGGCCATCACGACCATCAGCCACCCCAGCCCGAGCACCCACCCGATCCCCTCGGTCCAGGGCTCGGCGGCGCTGCCCCGCCAGAAGTAGACCGTGGCCATCGCGGTGCAGCAGCCGGTCAGCCCGGCCCAGTACAGCGTGACGTCGTGTGCGGATACGTATCTCGGCAAGGTGGGTCCCCCGTGCGTACGTGCGAAATTCAGCGCACTCTACCGGGATCCGCCCGCGGGGTGACCGGCCGTCCGACGGTGACCCCGTGCTGCTCGTCGGCCCGGGCGGAGGAGCGGACCCTTCGCACGTGCCCGGCCGGCGGAGACCTCGGGAAGGCCGAAGGGCCGGACGCTCCGTCAGGAGTGTCCGGCCCTTCGTTCGCTTCAGCTCACCGGAGCGGTCAGGCGTCGCCGCCCGCGTGGCCCGGGTCGGCCGCGGTGACGTCGAGCAGCTGGTAGCGGTCGATCGCGTCCTTCAGGGCGGAGCGGTCGATCTTGCCCTGCTTGGCCAGCTCGGTCAGCACGCCCAGCACGATCGACTCGGCGTCGATGTGGAAGAAGCGGCGGGCCGCACCACGGGTGTCGGCGAAGCCGAAGCCGTCGGCACCCAGCGACTGGTAGACGCCCGGGACCCAGCGCGAGATCTGGTCCGGCACCGCGCGCATCCAGTCGGAGACGGCGACGAACGGGCCCTCGGCGCCCTGGAGCTTCTGCGTCACGTACGGGACGCGCTGCGGCTCCTCCGGGTGCAGCAGGTTGAACTCCTCGGTCTCCACCGCGTCGCGGCGCAGCTCGTTCCAGGAGGTCGCCGACCACACCGAGGCCTTGACGTTCCACTGCTCGGCGAGGATCCGCTGGGCCTCCAGGGCCCACGGCACGGCCACGCCGGAGGCGAGGATCTGCGCCGGGATCTGGCCGGCCTCGCCCTCGTTGAGCTTGTAGATGCCCTTGAGGATGCCGTCGACGTCGACGTTCTCGGGCTCGGCCGGCATCTTGATCGGCTCGTTGTAGACGGTGACGTAGTAGAACACGTCCTCGCCGTGCGGGTGCTCGGCCGAGGAGCCGTACATCCGCTTGATGCCGTCCTGCATGATGTGCGCGATCTCGTACCCGTAGGCCGGGTCGTAGGCCACCACGCCGGGGTTGGTCGAGGCCAGCAGGTGCGAGTGGCCGTCCGCGTGCTGGAGGCCCTCACCGGTCAGCGTGGTCCGGCCCGCGGTGGCGCCGATCACGAAGCCGCGGGACAGCTGGTCGGCCATCTGCCAGAACTGGTCACCCGTGCGCTGGAACCCGAACATCGAGTAGAAGACGTAGACCGGGATCAGCGGCTCGCCGTGCGTCGCGTAGGACGAACCGGCGGCGATCAGCGAGGCGGTGCAGCCGGCCTCGGAGATGCCGTCGTGCAGCATCTGGCCGGTCGGGGACTCCTTGTACGCCAGCAGCAGCTCGCGGTCGACCGACTCGTAGGTCTGGCCGAGCGGGTTGTAGATCTTGGCGGACGGGAAGAGCGAGTCCATGCCGAAGGTGCGGTACTCGTCCGGCGCGATCGGCACGAAGCGGTTGCCGATGCCCTTGTCCCGCATCAGGTCCTTGAGGACGCGGACGAAGGCCATCGTGGTCGCGATGGTCTGGTTGCCCGAGCCCTTCTTGACCGCCTTGTAGGCGTCGTCGCCCGGGAGCTCCAGCTGACGCGGGCGCACCTTGCGGGTCGGCACGTAGCCGCCCAGCTCCTTGCGCCGGTCGTGCATGTACTGGATCTCTTCGGAGTCCTTGCCCGGGTGGTAGTAGGGCGGGTAGCCCTCCTCGAGCTGCTTGTCCGTGATCGGGATGTGCAGGCGGTCACGGAAGCGCTTGAGGTCCTCGACCGTCAGCTTCTTCATCTGGTGGGTCGCGTTGCGGCCCTCGAAGTTCGGACCGAGGGTCCAGCCCTTGACGGTCTGGGCCAGGATCACGGTCGGCTGGCCGACGTGCTCGCGGGCCGCCTTGAACGCCGCGTAGACCTTGGCGTGGTCGTGGCCGCCGCGACCCAGGTGCTGGATCTGCTGGTCGGACATGTTCTCGACCATCTGGCGCAGCCGCAGGTCACCGCCGAAGAAGTGCTCGCGGATGTACGCACCGGTCTCGGTGGCGTAGGTCTGGAACTGGCCGTCCACCGTGGTGTTCAGCTTGTTCACCAGGACGCCGTCGCGGTCCTGGGCCAGCAGCGGGTCCCAGCTGCGGTCCCAGATCAGCTTGATGACGTTCCAGCCGGCGCCGCGGAACTGCGACTCCAGCTCCTGGATGATCTTGCCGTTGCCGCGGACCGGGCCGTCCAGGCGCTGCAGGTTGCAGTTGACCACGAAGGTCAGGTTGTCCAGGCCCTCGCGGGCGGCCAGCGAGAGCTGGCCGAGCGACTCGGGCTCGTCCATCTCGCCGTCGCCGAGGAAGGCGTAGACGTGCGAGGAGGAGGTGTCCTTGATGCCGCGGTGCTCCAGGTAGCGGTTCATCCGGGCCTGGTAGATCGCACCGAGCGGGCCGAGGCCCATCGAGACGGTGGGGAACTCCCAGAAGTCCGGCATCAGCCGCGGGTGCGGGTAGCTGGAGAGGCCGTAGGGGGCCTTGGACTTCTCCTGGCGGAAGGAGTCCAGCTGCTGCTCGGACAGTCGGTCCAGCAGGAAGGCCCGGGCGTAGATGCCGGGGGAGGCGTGACCCTGGAAGAAGATCTGGTCGCCGGACTCGCCGTCCGCGTCCTTGCCCCGGAAGAAGTAGTTGAAGCCGACGTCGTAGAGCGACGCGGAGGAGGCGAAGGTGGCGATGTGGCCACCGACCCCGATGCCCGGGCGCTGGGCCCGGGAGACCATCACCGCCGCGTTCCAACGGGTCGCGTTCAGGACCTTGCGCTCGATCTCCTCGTTGCCGGGGAAGAACGGCTCGTCCTTGGTGGCGATGGTGTTGACGTAGTCCGTGCTGCGCATCTCGGGCACGGCGACACGCTTCTCGCGGGCGCGCTCGATCAGACGGAGCATCAGGTAGCGGGCGCGCTCGCGTCCCCGCTCGTCGATGGCCGCGTCAAGGGACTCGAGCCACTCCGAGGTCTCCTCGGGGTCGAAGTCCGGGACCTGACTCGGAAGGCCGCCAATGATGATCGGGTTGCGATCTGATCCGGAAGCCACGCTGTTCCTTCACTGTCGGTCGAAACTGAGGTGTGTCGCGCCGCCTCCATCGTGTACCGCGTCCGGGAGATCCGTCATATCTACCGATGGGTAACCGTTCCGCCTGGTCAGCGGGCCGGCCGGATGGCTCGCGAGGCTTCCTTGCCCCTGGTGCGCGCCATCGAGTGGTACGAAGAGGTGGTCCGACCTTGTCCTGAAATCTCTTCCAGGCACCCGGTCGACCGATGGCGGCCGTCCGGGGTGAGGGCCAACAGGAGACTTTACGCCCGCACGGGTGCGTACCCCGAATGACGTTCGTATCTCGGTCATCTTCGCGGTTCGCGCGCCTGTCGCCCCGCAGCATCCTCGACCGCTGCAGAAAAGGGCAAATCGGTGTGATTCCTGACACTCTCGCCGGGCGTGTTCCGCTCGTAGGCGTCAACCTTTGGGTGGGATGGGCGAGCGGGTACTTGCGCTAACCGCCACTCCCGTGTGGACTACGGCCAAGCCTCGGCATGGACGCCGAGCCGAATACTGGAGGTTATTCCCGTGAGCGCGACCGCGGACCCCGCGGACAAGTCCAACCCGGCGCAGCGACTCGGCTTCGAAGAGGGCCAGATCGTCCAGGAGCTCGGGTACGACGAAGACACTGACCAGGATCTCCGCGAGGGCATCGAGGACATCACCGGTACGGAGCTCGTCGACGAGGACTACGACGATGTCGCCGACGGCATCCTGCTGTGGCACCGCGAGGAGGACGGGGACCTGACGGACGCCCTCGTCGACGCCTTGGAGTACCTGGCCGAGGGCGGCCTGATCTGGCTGCTGACGCCCAAGACCGGCCGCGACGGCTACGTGAAGCCGGACGAGATCGCCGACGCGGCGCGGACCGCCGGCCTCTCGCAGACCAGCTCGGTGGCGATCGCCAAGGACTGGGCGGGCACCCGCCTGGCCACCCCGAAGGCCGCGAAGCAGGGCAAGCGCTGACCCGGGAAGCACCCGTGACGGGCCCCGCTGGAGGAAGCTCCAGCGGGGCCCGTCCGTTTCCCGTCCCGGCTTGTGCCGGCCGTCCAGCCCCGTGTTCACCCAGGGCGAAATCGGGGTGGGTTCGGCGAACTCGGCTCACTCGTACGGCGGAACCGGCCCGATCGGATGCGAGGATGCCGGTGTGGCCGCCCCGGTCGGTGCGGCGGCCGTGGATTTCGAACCAGAGGGAGGGCCGGATGGCCATCGAGGTAGGCACCCAGGCTCCGGACTTCGAGCTGAAGAACCAGCACGGCGAGCTCGTGAAGCTCTCCGACTTCCGCGGCGAGAAGAACGTGGTCCTGGTCTTCTACCCGTTCGCGTTCACCGGTGTCTGCACCGGCGAGGTCTGCGCGATCCAGAAGGAGCTGCCGCGCCTGCAGAACGACGCGGTCCAGGTGCTCGCGGTCTCCAACGACTCGCCGTTCACCCTCCGGGTCTTCGCCGAGCAGGAGAACCTGGAGTACCCGCTGCTCTCGGACTTCTGGCCGCACGGCGAGGTCTCCCGCGCCTACGGCGTCTTCGACGAGGAGAAGGGCTGCGCGGTGCGCGGCACCTTCGTCATCGACAAGGAGGGCGTGGTCCGCTGGTCGGTCGTCAACGGCCTCCCGGACGCCCGCGACGAGCAGGCGTACCTGGCCGCGGTGGACGCGCTCTGACGCCCCGCCAGCGCTGAGGCACCGGCCCGGTCCGACGAAAGTCGGCCGGGCCGGTCCCGTCACTGCCCGACGAGGGGAACCCGGCACTACGATCGGGCCGTTGGGAGAAGTGAAACACCATCAGCGCATTTGGAGGACCTCGTGGGTGTCAGCCTCAGCAAGGGCGGCAACGTCTCGCTCACCAAGGAGGCGCCCGGTCTGACCGCCGTCATCATCGGCCTCGGCTGGGACGTCCGCACCACCACCGGCACGGACTTCGACCTGGACGCCAGCGCGCTGCTCCTGAACGACCAGGGCAAGGTCGGTTCGGACGGCAACTTCGTCTTCTTCAACAACCTCAAGAGCGCCGACGGCTCCGTCGAGCACACCGGTGACAACACCACCGGCGAGGGCGAGGGCGACGACGAGCAGATCAAGGTCAACCTGGCCGGCGTCCCGGCCGACGTGCAGCGGATCAACTTCCCGGTCTCGATCTACGACGCCGAGAACCGCCAGCAGAACTTCGGCCAGGTCCGCAACGCCTTCATCCGCGTGGTGAACCAGGCCGGCGGCGCCGAGATCGCCCGCTACGACCTCTCCGAGGACGCCTCGACCGAGACCGCCATGGTCTTCGGCGAGCTGTACCGCAACGGCGCGGAGTGGAAGTTCCGCGCCGTGGGCCAGGGCTACGCCTCGGGCCTGCGCGGCATCGCCCAGGACTTCGGGGTCAACGTCTGACGCTCCGCCCGGGTTCTCGGGGTGCCTGTGTGACGCCCCGCCGGGGTGAATAGGCTGGGAGGCCGGGGTCGGACGGAGCTGCACTGCTCCGTCCGACCCCGGCCTTCGCCGTTGTGGGCGGCGGGGGCTGACGAGAGTTCAGCAAGTTCAGCGGGCCGCAACGGCCCGGAACGGGCTGCGGGGGCGTACACCTGGGGGGTTCACGACCCCTGAGGTGGGGCGCCGGCCGTGGCAGTAGCCCCGGTGACGGGGGACTGGGAGGAAGTACATGAGTGTCTCGCTGGCCAAGGGCGGCAACGTCTCGCTGACCAAGGCCGCGCCGAACCTGACGCAGGTCCACATCGGCCTGGGCTGGGACGCGCGCTCGACCACGGGTGCCGCCTTCGACCTCGACGCCAGTGCGCTGCTCTGCGCCGGCGGCCGGGTGCCGGACGACGCGCACTTCGTCTTCTACAACAACCTGCGCAGCCCGGACGGCTCGGTCGAGCACCAGGGCGACAACCTGACCGGTGACGGCGACGGTGACGACGAGGTCGTGGTGGTCAACCTGGAGCTGGTGCCCGCCACCATCGACAAGGTCGTCTTCGCGGTCTCGATCTACGACGCCGAGACCCGGCTGCAGAACTTCGGCCAGGTCTCCAACGCCTACATCCGGGTGGTGAACACCGCGGACGGTCAGGAGATCGCCCGCTACGACCTCTCCGAGGACGCCTCCACCGAGACGGCGATGATCTTCGGTGAGCTCTACCGCTACCAGGGCGAGTGGAAGTTCCGCGCCGTCGGCCAGGGGTACGCCTCCGGCCTGCGGGGCATCGCGCTCGACTTCGGCGTCAACGTCCAGTAGCGGCAGCCCGCACCCAACCCGTTTCGAAAGGCAGTCAACTTCCGTGGTCCTCCGTACATTCGGCTGGTCGTTCGGCATCACCGCCGCCGGCCTGGTCGCCGCCGGCCTGCTCTGGGGGTGGGAGGGCTTCGGCATCGTGCTGATCCTCTCGATCCTGGAGATCTCCCTCTCCTTCGACAACGCGGTGGTCAACGCCACCGTGTTGAAGCGGATGAACCCGTACTGGCAGAAGATCTTCCTGACGGTCGGCATCCTGATCGCGGTCTTCGGCATGCGGCTGGTCTTCCCGCTGCTGGTGGTCGGCCTGACCGCCCACCTCGGCCCGATGACCGTGATCGACCTCGCGCTCAACGAGGGCAAGACCTACGACGGTCACACCTACGGCGAGTACCTGGAGATGGCCAACCCGGCCATCGCCGCCTTCGGTGGCATCTTCCTGCTGATGATCTTCCTCGACTTCATCCTGGAGGAGAAGGACTTCAACTGGCTGGGCTGGCTGGAGCGCCCGCTGGAGAAGATCGGCAAGCTGGACGCGTTCTCCTCGCTGATCGCCCTGATCACCATCGCGGTGGCGGCCAACCTGTTCGCCGGTGACAACGCCGAGACGGTGCTGCTCGCGGGCATCCTGGGCCTGGCCACCTACCTGGCCGTGAACGGCCTCTCCAGCGTCTTCGAGAACCGCCTGGAGGAGGACGCCGAGGCCGAGGAGGAGGCCGAGAAGTCCGGCAAGTCGATCGTCCAGGTCGGCGGCCGGGCCGCGTTCTTCCTCTTCCTCTACCTCGAGGTCCTCGACGCGTCGTTCTCCTTCGACGGCGTGGTCGGCGCCTTCGCCATCACCCAGAACATCTTCATGATCATGCTGGGCCTGGGCATCGGCGCGATGTACATCCGCTCGCTCACCGTCTACCTGGTCCGCAAGGGCACCCTGGACGACTACGTCTACCTGGAGCACGGCGCGCACTACGCGATCGGCGTGCTGGCGGTGATCCTGCTGGTCGGGATCGAGTACCACATCCCGGAGATCGTCACCGGCCTGATCGGCGTCGCCTTCATCGCGGCGGCGTTCGCCTCCTCGGTGTACCGGAACAAGAAGGAGGCGGAGCTCGAGGGCGCCCCGTCCTCCTGATCCGCCGTCAGTACGCCGAAGGCCCCCGGTCCGTACGGACCGGGGGCCTTCGGCGTACCTGCTGGTGGTGCGTCAGCCGAGGCGCTGCTCGATCGCCCGGAGCTTGCGCTCCAGGGTGTCGAAGGTGTCCAGCTTCGGCATCGACAGGGTGTCGTCCTCGGTGGTCAGGTCGACGGAGGAGGAGTAGGACTCCACCGCGGCGCGCGGGCGGCGGCCCGGGTTCAGCGCGGCCGGCTCCAGGGCGGAGGGGCCGACCTTCGTCATGGGGTCATCGTCTAGCGCAGGCTCCGTAGCGGCCTGGCCGTCGCCGGCCCCCGAGGTGAGCGCGGGCACCTGGCGGCCGCCCCGGCCGCGGCCCAGCACGCCGCCGGAGGAGCGGGAGATCGCCTTCAGCTCGGCGCGCTCGCGCCGGTCCGCGCTGCGGGCGCGCAGCTTGGCGTCCATCTTGGCCTGGCGCTCCTCGCGCACCTCGTCGACCGCCTCGTCCAGGCTGCGGACGTTCTCCAGCAGCATCAGCGACCAGGCGGCGTAGGTCTCGCGGGGGGCGCGCAGCCAGCGCACGATGCGGATCTGCGGCAGCGGGCGGGGCACCAGGCCCTGCTCGCGCAGGGCGGCCTTGCGGGTCTGCTTCAGCGCGCGGTCGAAGAGGATCGCGGCCGAGATCGACATGCCGGAGAAGAACTCCGGGGCGCCGTCGTGGCCGCCGCCGCGCGGCGCGTGCACCCAGTTGAACCAGGCGGAGGCGATGGCGAAGACCCAGACCAGCAGGCGGGAGCCGAGCGCGGCGTCACCGTGGCTGGCCTCGCGGACGGCGAGCACCGAGCAGAACATCGCGGCGCCGTCCAGACCGAACGGCACCAGGTACTCCCAGCCGCCGGAGAGGCCGAGGTTCTCCTTGCCGAAGCCGACCAGGCCGTGGAAGGAGAGGGCCGCCGCCACGCCCGCGCAGCAGAACAGCAGCACGTAGGAGGAGATCCCGTAGACCATCTCCTTGCGGCGCCGGCGCTCCTCGCTGCGCTCCCAGGAGTCGGAGGTCTCGTCGGTCTTGACGGTGTTGTTCTTGAACCGCAGCGCTGCGACCAGCAGCGCGGTGAACAGCAGGGCCGCGCCGCCGACTACGGCCCAGACCAGTTGTATGGAGGAGAGGTTCATCGGGGGCGTGGGCCTCGGCTTCCGCAGGTCGGGTCAGCCGTCCGGGTACGGAGGGGTACGGACGGCAGGTACACGTGTGCGGGGGAACGATACCGTGCCCAGAAGTCGTGCATGGTACGGGAGGTGACTATCCGTCGGCGACAGTGACACGCGGGGTCTTCCGCCCCCGATCGGGGTACTGGTCCGGTAGGTTTGGCTGGCCGCTTGGGGGAGGGACACACGGATGGTCTCGTTCTGGGATTACCTGCGCAAGGACCGTACCGGCTTCGACACCGGGAACCAGTACAAGATCACCCTGACCAAGGCGCAGCCGCAGCACGCCCTCACCGGCCCGGCCGCGACCACGGGGTACCTGTACGTCAACCTGCACTGGACCACCCGGACCGCGGAGGCGGCCGGCGCGGGCGGCTCCACCCTGCGGCGGCTGTTCAGCCCCAGCATCCTGCGCCCGATGGAGCCGGACAGCCACTCCCGGCCGCAGCTGAACGTCGACCTCGACCTGGCCTGCATGTACGAACTCACCGACGGGACGCGGGGAGTGGTGCAGCCGCTCGGCAAGTACTTCGGCGACCTGCAGAAGCCGCCGTTCATCAAGCTCAGCGGGGACGACGTCTACGGGGCGCCGTCCGGCGAGACGATGTACATCAACCTGGAGAAGAAGGACCAGTTCCGGCGGCTGCTCATCTTCGTCTACATCTACGACGACACCCCGGCCTTCGACCGGACGCACGCGACCGTGACGATCGTGCCGCAGACCGGTCCCCGGCTGGAGATCAAGCTGGACGAGCGGGCGGCGGCGGCCCGTTCGTGCGCGGTGGTGCTGATCGAGAACACCGGGGACGGCCAGTTGACGGTCCGTCGGGAGGTCCGGTACGTGCACGGGTTCCAGTCCGACCTGGACCGGCTGTACGGGTTCGGGATGCAGTGGCAGCGCGGCTACAAGGCGGACACCCCGCAGGGCTGAGGCTTCAGGCGCGGGGCTTCAGGGGCGGGGCCTCAGGGCCGGGGCTGGAACTGCGGCCCCTGCGGCGGGAGCGCGAACGGCGGCGGGTAGCCGTAGTCCGGGCGGTAGGACGGCGGCGGGGGCGGGGTCACGGGCTGCTGCGGCTGCTGCGCGACCTGCTGCTGGGGCTGCTGGGGCGCCGCCGGGATCAGGGTGTAGGTGCCCGGCTCCGGGGCGGTGGCGGGCGTCTCCAGGGTGTGCACGGTCGGCGGCACCGCGGGGGCGTGGGCGGCCCCGTCCTCCACGGTGATGCCGTAGTCGGTGGCCAGCCCGACCAGGCCGCTGGCGTAGCCCTGGCCGATCGCGCGGAACTTCCAGCCGCCGCCGCGGCGGTAGAGCTCGGCGGCCACCAGGGCGGTGACCTCCTCGACGTCGGTGAGCACGAACTCGGCGATCGGCGGGGTGCCGGCCGGCGCCTCCATGTCGTGCAGCTGGATCCGGAGGTCGTCGAGGACCGAGACCGGGCCGCCCTCGGCGGAGCCGGCCAGCACCACCCGGTGGACGTCCGCCGGGAGTTGGGCCAGCTCGACCTCGACCGTGTCGGCCACCTCCTCCCCGCTGCTCTGCTTGCGCAGGTGGCGGACCAGACCGCTGGGATGCCGGGGCTGGTTGTAGAAGACGAAGTCGGCGTCGGTGCGGACGAGCCCGTCCGCGCCGACCAGCAGCGCCGAGGCGTCCACGTCCGGCGCGCCCGGACCGGTGGTCCAGCGGAGCACCGCGCGGACGCCGGCGGCCGCCAGTGAGATGTTGGCCCCCTTGGCCATCAGGTGCGTCATGACGGACCATCCTGCCGCTTCCCGACCGTTGTGGACAACGCGGCTGTCAACCCGGGCCCGTTCCGGGACGGTGGCGAGATGTGACGCGGACGGTAATCTTCCGAGAATTCGACGTTTCAGGTGGTCAGGAAGATCGGAATCACCCGTACCATGGGCCGCCTACGGCACGCCGACCCACCGTCGCATCGGCGCCCGGCCTTCCCCGACCTCCCACCGTTCCGGTCCGCCCTCCCACGGGCGGCCCCGAGCCGTCCTGCGAACCATCGGGACGGCCCGTCCGTCTATCCAGAGAAGCCCACGCCACCCACCTCAGCGCCCCACGGGAGAGCACCATGCGCCACTTCGGCCATCTCGCCGCAGCCGACCGCGGCCGGCTCTTCCTGGAACAGCCCGGGGAGTTCCACCGCGACAGTCCCGCCGAGCTGCTCTCCACCGCGCTCGGCGCGACCCTCTACAGCCCCGCCACCCGGCCCGCGCTGGCGGCCGACGTGCGCAAGCAGGCGGCCAAGGGCGTGGTCTCGATGGTGCTCTGCCTGGAGGACGCGATAGCCGACCACGAGGTGGTCGCGGCGGAGGCCAACCTCGTCACCCAGTTGGCGCAGCTGCACGCCGACGGCGGGGCCGGTCTGCCGCTGCTGTTCGTCCGGGTCCGCACCCCCGAGCAGGTCACCGACCTCACCGCGCGCCTCGGCCCGGCCGCCGCGCTGGTCTCCGGGTACGTGCTGCCCAAGTTCACCGAGGAGAGCGGCGGGCCCTTCCTGGAGGCGCTGGCGGCCGCCTCGGAGAGCTCGGGGCAGCGGCTCTTCGCGATGCCCGTGCTGGAGTCCCCCGAGCTGGCCCACCTGGAGAGCCGCCGGGACCAGCTGTTCGGCATATCCCGGCTGCTGGAGAAGCACCGCGAGCGGGTGCTGGCCGTCCGGCTCGGCGTCACCGACCTCTGCTCGGCGTACGGGCTGCGCCGCTCGCCCGACCTGACCGCCTACGACGTCGCCCTGGTGGCCGGGGTGATCGGGGACGTGGTGAACGTGCTCGGCCGCGCCGACGGCACCGGGTACACCGTCACCGGGCCGGTCTGGGAGTACTTCCCGGTGCAGGAGCGGATGTTCAAGCCGCAGCTGCGCCGCACCCCCTTCGTGGAGGCCCAGCCGCCGGCCGAGGCGCTGCGGCAGCGGATCATCGAGCACGACCTGGACGGGCTGCTCCGCGAGATCGAACTCGACCGCGCCAACGGCCTGTTGGGCAAGACCTGCATCCACCCCAGCCATGTCCCGGCGGTGCACGCGCTCTCGGTGGTCACCCACGAGGAGTACTCCGACGCACAGGACATCCTCCAGCAGAGCCTGGGTGGGGGAGGGGTGCTGCGCTCGGCGTACACCAACAAGATGAACGAGGCCAAGCCGCACCGGGCCTGGGCCGAGCGGGTGCTGCTGCGGGCCCAGGTCTTCGGGGTGGCCCGGCCGGAGGTCAGCTTCGCCGAGCTGCTCGGGGCGAGCCTCTGCACCTGATCGCGCGCTCGAGTACATGCACAACGGAAGCAGGAGTCTTGGCAGTTCAGCAGGGAAATCAGGCACAGGCCGGCGCGTGGTCCGGTGAGGCGGCCGTGTGGTCCGGCGAGTGGGTCACCGAGCGGCTCGGGCTGCGGCTCACCGGCTCGCCCGAGCTGCCGGGGCTGATCGGCCTGGCGCTGCGGGAGAACCCCAAGCGGGCCCACCTGCTGGTCTCCCGGGTGCTCGGCAAGCACGTGCCGCAGCGGCCCGCCGTGGTACACGGAGCCGGGCTCGAACTCGGCCTGCGGGTACGGGAGTTGCTGGGGGAGGAGGCCGCCTCGCGGGCGGTGGTGCTCGGCTACGCGGAGACCGCGACGGCGCTCGGCCACAGCGTGGCCGACGGCCTCGGCGCCCCGTACCTGCACTCCACCCGGCGGCCGGTGGCGGGCGTCGCCCCGGTCGGCGGCTTCGAGGAGGAGCACTCGCACGCCACCTCCCACCTGCTGCTCCCGGCCGACCCGGACTTCCTGCGCGGGGACGGTCCGCTGGTCCTGGTGGACGACGAGTTCTCCACCGGGCGCACGGTCCTCAACACCGTCCGCGCCCTGCACGCCCGGCACCCGCGGAGCCACTACGTGGTGGTCGCGCTGGTGGACCTGCGCACCGAGGCGGACCGCGCCGTGCTGGCCGCCGCCGCGGCCGAACTGGGCGCCCGGCTGGACGTGGTGGCCACCGCCTCGGGCGGTGTCGAGCTGCCGGACGACGTGCTGGGGCGGGCGGCGGAGCTGATCGCGGCCGCCGCCCCGGCCGCGCCGCCGGCCGGCTCCCCCGCGCCCGTGAGCCGGGTCGCGCTGCCCTGGCCGGCCGGGCTGCCGGAGGGTGGCCGACACGGCTTCACGCCGGCTCACGCCGGTCGACTCTCCACCGCCCTCCCCGAGTTGGCCGCCGCGCTGGCGCCCTCGCTGGAGGGGGCCGAGCGGGTTCTGGTGCTCGGCTTCGAGGAGCTGATGTACGCGCCGCTGCGGATCGCCGGTGCGCTGGACGACCTGCTGGAGGCCGAGGTCCGGTTCTCCACCACCACCCGCTCCCCGGTGCTGGCCGTGGACCACCCCGGCTACGCGATCCGCACCCGGCTGGCCTTCCCCGCCCACGACGACCCGGCCGACGGCCCCGGCGAGCGCTACGCCTACAACGTGGCGCCGGGCGCGGACGGTTCGGGCCGCTTCGACGCCATCGTCCTGGTGGTGGACGGCCCCGCCGACACCGCCGAGCTGCACCGGGGCCTGCTGCCCCAACTCCGCCTGGTCACCGACCGGGTGGTGCTCGCCGTCCTGCCGGTCAACGCTCCGTCCTCCGAAGGCTCTCCCATGCACCTCCCCGCCCCGCTGCACGGCCCCGGCTTCTCCTCCTACCCCGCCTCGGACGTCCGCTGGCTGCTCAAGGACCTCTCCGAGGTGGCCCTGGAGGCCCCCACCGAGGAGCGCGAGGAGGCGGTGCAGTCCGGCGGCGCGCACTACGCCGAATCGCTGCCGGTCGAGTACCAGCCGAGCGCCGAGTACCAGGAGCTCTACCGGCAGGCGCTGGCCGCCTCGGTGGACCGGATGGCCCTGGCCGTCGGCACCGTCGCCGAGCTGCTGCGGGCCGAACGGCTCGGTGACGGGCGCGAGTTGGTCTTCGCCTCGCTGGCCAGGGCCGGCACGCCGGTGGGCATCCTGCTGCGCCGCTGGTTCGCCGCCTCGCACGGGCTGGACACCCCGCACTACGCGGTCTCGATCGTCCGGGGCAAGGGGATCGACCGGACCGCCCTGCGCTATCTGGCCGCCCACCACGACCCGGCGCAGGTGGTCTTCGTGGACGGCTGGACGGGCAAGGGCGCGATCACCCGCGAACTCGCCGCCGCCGTGGCCGGGAGCGGCTTCAACCCCGAGCTCGCGGTGCTCGCCGACCCCGGCCGCTGCGTGCGCACCTACGGCACCCGGGACGACTTCCTGATCCCCTCCGCCTGCCTCAACTCCACCGTCTCCGGCCTGATCTCGCGCACCGTGCTGCGGGACGACCTGATCGGCCCGGACGACTTCCACGGCGCCAAGTACTACCGCGAGCTGGCCGGAGCCGACGTCTCGGCCGAGTTCGTGGACGCGGTCGCCGCCCGCTTCGACGCCGTCCGCCCCGCCGCCGAGGCGGCCGCCCTCGACCTGGTCGCCGGGCCCGGGGCGGCGGACCGCACCCCGGACTGGGCCGGCTGGGCCGGGATGGAGCGGATCAGCGAGGAGTACGGCATCGGCAGCGTCAACCTGGTCAAGCCCGGCGTCGGCGAGACCACCCGGGTCCTGCTGCGCCGGGTGCCCTGGCGGATCCTCGCCCGCAAGGGCGCCGGCGCCGACCTGGAGCACGTCCGCCTGCTGGCGGAGCAGCGGGGCGTCCCCGTCGACGAGGTGGACGACCTGCCGTACTCCTGCGTGGGCCTGATCCACCCCCGGTACACCCGAGGCGCGACCGGCGCCGACGGCACGGCAGTACGGACGGACGGCCCGACGGCCGTCCAGGCAGCGCGGTAAGGGCCGCGCACCGATGACTGGAGCACTGATGAACCGTCCGTTCCTGGTCGCCAGCGACCTGGACCGCACCCTGATCTACTCCAACCGGGCCCTGGCCCTGGACGTGCCGGACCGGCTCGCCCCCCGTCTGCTCTCGGTGGAGGTGCACGACGGCAAGGCGCTCTCCTTCATGACCGAGCAGGCCGCCGGGCTGCTGGTCGAGCTGGTGCAGGAGGCGGTCTTCGTGCCCGCCACCACCCGCACCCGGGCCCAGTACGAGCGGGTCAACCTGCCCGGCCCGACGCCCGGGTGGGTCCCCCCGTACGCGATCTGCGCCAACGGCGGGCAGCTGCTGGTGGGCGGCGTACCGGACAAGGACTGGCAGGCCGAGGTGAAGTCCCGTCTGGTGGAGGGGAGTTCGCCGCTGGACGAGGTGGTCGAGCACCTCGCGCTGGTGGCCGATCCGGAGTGGACCCACAAGCGGCGGGTCGCCGACGGCCTGTTCGCCTACCTGGTGGTCGAGCGGGCCCAGCTGCCGGAGGGCTGGCTGGCCGAGCTCACCGGCTGGTGCGCCGAGCGCGGCTGGTCGGTCTCGCTCCAGGGCCGCAAGGTCTACGCGGTGCCGGCCCCGCTGAGCAAGAGCGCCGCCCTGGCGGAGGTGGAGCGCCGGGTCGGCGCCGCCACCGTGCTCTCCGCCGGCGACTCCCTGCTCGACGCCGACCTGCTGCTGGCCGCCGAGCACAGCTGGCGGCCCGGCCACGGCGAACTGGCCGACAGCGGCTGGACCGCGCCGGGCGTCACGGCGCTCACCCAGATCGGCGTGGCGGCGGGCGAGGAGATCGTCCGTCAGTTCCTGGCCAAGGTGCGGGCCGGGGCCCAGGCGCTCGCCTGAGCCCCGCGGGCCGACCTCCGGTCAGCCGCAGCAGCCACCCCCGCAGCAGCCTCCGCCACCGCCGGCGGACTGCTGCGGGGAGCCGCCGCCCGAAGCGCCGGTGACGGCGACGGCGGAGAGCAGCTTCACGGTGTCCTGGTGACCCTGCGGGCAGACCGCCGGGTCGCTGGCCTGCGCCATCGGGCGGCTGAGTTCGAAGGTGTCGCCGCAGGAGCGGCAGCGGAAGTCGTAACGAGGCATGACGGCAGCGTACCCACTCGCTGCCGCACGGCCGCGCCCGTCTCTCCGTTCCGTTGCCCCGGCATCAGTTCCGTTGTCCCGGCATCAACCGGGCAGGCCGAGGCGGAGGCCGCCCCGCTCGTGCAGGCGCCGGAAGAAGCCGAGCACCCCGGCGGAGCCGCCGGCCCAGGTGGCGCTCGGCCGCGTCAGCCCGGCGTCCGGGAAGACCGGGCGCTCCGCGGGCCCCCCGCTGCGGCTCAGGATAATCGCGGCGACGGTCTCGGCCGCGTCCCAGTGCTCTTCCTCCCCGGTGGCAACGGCGACGTCCACCAAGAGTTCGCCCACCCCGGCCAGCCCGCAGCACTGGTTGACCAGCGGCATGCGCGGTGCCAGGGCGGCGGCGGTGCGGGCGGCCCGGCGGGCGGGTGTCAGGTGCTCCGGTTCGCCGAGGCGGTCGGCGGCCCGGAGGAGCACCGTCCCGATCCCGGCCAGCCCCCGGCACCAGGAGCCGTAGCGGCGGGTCGCCCCCGGGGCCGTCGCCGCCGCGATCACGGCGGGCGTGACGGCGGAAAGCTCCGCGCAGGCCCGGCGGGCGAGCACGGTGGCCTCCTCGTCGCCGGTCGCGTGCGCGAACTCCAGGAGGAGGAGCGCGACGCCCGCGTCCCCGTGGGCCAGGCCCTGGCGCAGCGCGGCGTCCCCGGGGCGGGGCTTGGCCGCCGGCGTCAGCCGGGCCTCGCCGGTGGCGAGCATCCGCACACAGGCGGCGGCCACGGCCCGGTGGCCGGTGGCGGGGGAGAGGCGGTCGAGCAGCAGGTGGGCGAGGCCGATGCCGGCGACGCCCTCGATCAGATCGGCCTCCGGCGGCCCGCCGTCCACCCCGTGGGCCGGCAGGACCGACCGGTCGTGCCGGGGACGCGAATCGGAAGGCGGCTCACCTGCAACCGAGGCCCCGTCAGCCAGTCGCAGGTGCTGCCGTTCCCCCGCGCGCAGCTCCCCGCGCCCCTGGCGCGCTTCGGCGAGGAAGAGCTCGACGCCGGCCCGGCCGGAGTAGAAGGACGGCGACAGCTCCCGCCGCTCGGCCTGACGCGCCGTCCACTCGGCCAAGGCGCCCACCGCCTCGGGCACACCCGGCCGGTGCAGGTGCCGGAGCAGTTCCAGCCCCAGCCCCGCACTCCCGCCGTAGACGTCGACCGGAGTCGGGACGCTCGCGCGGGCGGAGAGCACCGGGTCCGCGATCCGCAGGGCCTCCTCGGTGCAGTAGGCGGCGGTGTGCTCGACGATCTCCTCCAGCAGCCCGCCCTCGACCCGCCGCCGGGCCACCGTCCGCAGCGGCCCGGTCGTGCGGTGCGGCCCCTTCCGCAGCCGTGCGGCCCCTGCGGCGCGCTCCGCCGGGTCGGGGCTCGTCAACTCGCCGATCACCGAACGGATCCAGCGATGCTCGGCCTCGGGCAGCGCCCAGGCCAGCCCTTCGAGCGTCCGCTCCCGCCGCACGGCAGGGGCCGGGTCGACGATCACCGGATCCAGTCCGGTGGCGGCGAAGCCGACGGTCATGCCCAGTGCGTAGTAGTCGTCGTCCGGCCCCTGGCCGGGCCCGGTGGGCGCGCCGTAGCCGGGCGTGCCACCCTCCGGTCCCGCGCCGTCCCGGCTGCTGATCCCGAAGTCGACCACGTGGCACCGGCCTTCGGCGTCGAGCACCACGTTGTCCGGCTTGAGGTCGCGGACCACCACACCCCGCCGGTGCACCTCGTCCAGGATCCGCAGCAGCTCCGCCGCCAAGTCGGCCACCCCGCGCCCGTGCCGGGGCCCGTGCCGCAGCACCTCCCGCCGCAGGTCGCGGTCGCCGCAACTGGTGGTCACCAGGTACTCGTCGGTGCGGTGCCGGAAGTAGTCGAGCGCGCGGGGCACGCCCGCCACGCCGTCGAGGGCGGTGAGCACCGCGTGCTCGTTCCGCAGCCGGTCCCGGGCGTCCGCGCCGGACTCCTCCTCGGCCACGTACGCCCGCGCCTGTTTGACCACCACGGCCTGCCCGGTGGTGAGGTCCTCGGCGCGGTAGACGTTCCCCTGCGGCCTGCGCGCGATCCCGCCGGTGACGCGGTACCGTCCGCCGCCGAACCCGCCGTTCCCCTCGGCCGGTTGACGTCGCCCGGCCCGCTGCTCGAAGGGGTCCTCGGCCCAGGGCGGGCAGCGGTAGGCCGCGGTGGCCAGCCCGTCGAAGACCCGTCCGTCGGGGCCGGTCATCACGGACTCCAGCCGGCCGTTGCGGCCGGTGCGGTACTCGCCGGTGAAGGGGCCGTAGCGGTAGTAGACGGGGGAGTACGGGTCGACCCGCCGGTCGCTGACGATCTGCGGGCCCTCCCGGCCGCGCAGTACGGCGACGAGCTCGTCCGCCAGCTGGAGCACCGTCCCCGGTGCGGGGTAGACGGTGACCGCCTTGCCGACCGAACCCGCGCTCAGAACCCCGGAGTTGAGGCTGCGCAGGGTCTCCTGGTCCTTTGCCCACTTCGCGTGGCAGACGTGGCGCAGCAGCACCGGCAGGATCAGCCCGGTGACGAGGTCGAGCTCGCCGGGCCGGGCCGAGACGTGCAGTTTCCAGCCGTGGTCCACCGCCGGCATCCGCCGGTCCGTCAGATACGACCAGGTGTCGTCCGAGGACCTGCGGCGGCCGGCGGTGGACCCGGCCACGATCAGGAGTTCCAGTCGCACGCCACGCGCGTGGTGGCAGTCACCCACGGCTCTGCGAGGCAGGCGGTGGCCTCGTGGTCGCTGCGGTCGTCGTCCTCGAAGGCGAGGAACTCGTCGTCGACCGACAGCGGGCCCGCGTCGCGGATTTCGGTGATCACGGCAGTGGACATGACGCCTCCAGGTCTTGTCGCGCGTCCGGCGACGGCGCTGGTCGCGACCGTCGCGGCGGCCGGCCGGGTGGGGCCGGCTCCTGATCCACGAAGGTAGGTACGAATGGTGCACCTGACAAGGGGTCAGGTCACAACTGCCTCACGGAAGCGTCACGTTGATGAAGGAACGGTGAGGTCCGCTTGGGTGTCCGAGGGCCGCGTCAGCGCAGGCCGGCGAAGAGGTCGTCCTCGGGAAGGGGCGCCCCGGTGGTGTCCTGCACGCGGACGAAGGTCTCGATGCCCATCAGCTCGGTGAACCGCTCCTTACCCATCTTGAGGAAGAAGATGTTCTCGCCCTGGCTGGCGTGGGCGGCCAGCGAGTCGAACTTCTGGCCGCCGTACTCCCGGGTGTCCACCCAGGTCTTGATCTCCTCGTCGGGCAGCCCGATCTCCGGCATCTCGGGGGAGTCGGACTGCACCGCGCCCTCCTCCACCGCCTCGTCCAGGGTCGGCTCCTCCCAGTCCGAGCCGAGCTCGCGCATCACCTCGCCGAACTTCTGCATCCCGGAGCGAGGCATGGTGGTCCAGTACACCTTCGCCGGGATCCCGGTCAGCTCCACCGCCGCCATGGTGATCCGGTGCGCCTGGATGTGGTCGGGGTGGCCGTAGAAGCCGTTCTCGTCGTACGTCACCACCACGTCCGGGCGGTACTTCTCCATCAGCTCCGCGAGCCGGCCCGCGGCCTCCGCCACCGGCGTCTGCCAGAACGCGCCGGGGGCCTCGTTGTTCGGCCAGCCCATCATTCCGGAGTCGGCGTAGCGCAGCAGCTCCAGGTGGCTGATGTTCAACACCTCGCAGCTGGCCCGGAGTTCCTCCTCCCGGATGGCCGCCACCGCCGCCGGGTCGTGCCCGGGCTCGCCCGGCTTCACACCGCCGGGGCCGTCGCCGCAGCCGCCGTCGGTGCAGGTGACGAGCACGGTGCGGATGCCCTCCGCCGCGTACCGCGCCAGCACACCACCCGTCCCGGTGGCCTCGTCGTCGGGGTGGGCGTGCACAGCCATCAGGGTCAACGGCCGGTTGGTCATGGGAAACGTCCTTCGATGCTCGGTCCGCGATCACAAGATCTCTGCGTCCGAGTCTGCGTCATCCCCCTGTCGGTTCGCGCGCAATATCGCCAGGGCGGACGTGGTCGTCGAAGTCGGGCTCCGCGCCGGCTCAGGCCTCGCGGCGCTTCTCCCGGACGTACACCTGCTTGCGCACCCGGGCCACCACCGTGCCGTCGGCCGCCAGCACCTCGGTGTCGAACCAGACCAGGGCCTTCTTCCCCTCCGCCGTCAGCTCCTTGATCTCGGCGATCCGGTCCTCGGTGAGGACGAACTCGGCGAAGACGTCGCCGCGCCCCGGCGAGACGAAGTCGATGGTGGCGGCCGCGTCCCAGACCACGTACTCGCGGCCCAGGTTCTGCATCACCAGCAGCATCCAGAACGGGTCGGTCATCGCGAAGATCGAGCCGCCGAAGTGGGTGCCGACCCAGTTCCGGTTGAACCAGCGCAGGCGCAGGCGGACCTTGGCGGAGCGGTAGTCGTCGGAGACCGCCAGGACCCGGATGCCGGCGAACAGGAACGGCGGCCAGAAGTTGATGCCGCGTCGGAAGGTGGTGGCGGTGACGTTGCCGCGCTTACGTGCCATGGGGCGACTCTAGCAAGGAAGTTACTTGCCAGTAATGTGACGGGCGTCACCATTGGTTTGGGGCTACGCGTGGGTGCCCCGGATCATCGCCACCACCCCGGCGGCGCTCTCCTTCACCGCGGCCAGCTCGGTCAGGAAGTGCCAGTAGTCCGGGTGCCGCCCGGACTCCTCCAGCTCCGCCACCGCCCGGTCCAGCCGTGCCACCGCCGCGTCCAACGGCGCCGCGTGCCGCGGGTCCGGCGTCTGCCGCCCCGCCATCGCCAGCCGCTGCGCGTCCCGGATCGCGAACCGGGCCTGCTCGATCTCCCGGTGCGGGTCGTGCGCGACCTCCTTCAACTGCCGCACCCGCCCGTGCACCGCCGCGATCCGCCCGTCCGCCTCGTCCAGCACCGCCCGGACCGTACCGATCGCCGCCGTCGCGTCCGGCCAGCGCTGCTCGTCCCGCGCGGTCGTCGCCTCGGTGAGCTTGGTCCGCGCGGTGCGCACCGCCTCCGACGCCTGCTCCGGCACCTGCTGCAGGTCCTGCCAGCACGCCGCGCTGAACCCGCGCCGCAGCTCGCTCAGCGCGGGCGCGACGGTGTCGGCCTTGGTCTCCAGCGCCTGGATCCTGGTCCGCAGGCTGCCCACCCGGCGGTCGATCTCCCGCGCCTTCTCCGGCAGCTGCTCCGCCGCGATCCGCACCGCGTCCGCCCGCAGCCGCACGTCCTCGGCCCGCTGGAGCGTCGGCTCCACGCCGTGCCGGCCCGCGCCCTCGTTCAGCTTCGTCAACTCCGGTGCCAACTGCGCCAGTCGGGCCGCCAGGTCGTCCGCCTTCAACCCCGCCGCCCGCACCTCCTCCAACGCGGTGGTCGCCCCCAGCAGCGCCTGCTTCGCCTGCGCCACCGCTGGCGTCACCCGCATCAGCCGGCTCTCGGCCTGGTCGATCACGGGCTGCAGACGCGCCATGAACCCGATGAGCTCGCTCTTCGTCGCCGTCAGCCGACGCTCGGCCTCGCCCAGCCGCTGCCGCGCCTGCTCGGCGACGCCGCCGTCCAACTCCTCGTCGTCCAGGTCCTGCGCGTCCAGCGCCCCCAGGTAGGCGACGGTGACCTCGTTCACTCGGGCGCCGAGCTGCTGGAAGTCCGCGACCGCCTGACGGGCCGTCTGCTCGCCCCCTGCGGCCTTCACCGTCTCCACCGCCAGCTCGGCCTCCCGCTGGGTCGAGTCCAGCTCGTAGAACGCCTGCTGCGCCGCGTCCCGAGCCGCCCGGGCGGCGTCCCGCCGGCCGTCTCCCCGCCGCCACCAGCCGCCACCGGCCACGCTCACGCCACGCTCCCTGCTACCCCGTCCACTGCACTCCGCCCCATTCTCGCCGATCACCCCACGATCCAGGCACCCCCTCCGGTCCCATACCCCGGAACCCTGCGGCGGACCACGCCCCGGACCAGGTACTCTTGTCCCTCGTCGTACGCCGCCCCACGGTGGCAGCACGCGACACGGGCGCATAGCTCAGCGGTAGAGCGCCGCCCTTACAAGGCGGATGTCGGCGGTTCGAAACCGTCTGCGCCCACACCCGGCACCTGCGAGAACAGGTGAAAGGCCCAGGTCAGGACGTGTGTTCCGGCCTGGGTTTTCTGTTTGCCTCTCGCTCCGTCTACAGGCTCGCTCGGTCTGACTACAGGACTACTACACCACTCGACCCCCTAAATTCCCCCTAAGCGATCCAGATGAATGCGCAGGTCAGTCGGCCTGCAGACGTGCGAGAGCCCCCGGGCGCGGGTGGGCGCTCGGGGGCTCTTCGGCACCAGGGGCGGAGGGGGGCAGGTCGCCTTCCCTGATGCCGGCCGTGTGCATCTCCGCCAAGTGGCGGGTCCGCTGCGGCGCTTGGGTCACTAAGATGCGATCCACCTGCTGGTGAGTGCGCCCTCAGGCCCAGGGCCCCGCTCCAGCGCCCGGTGTAAGCGGGCACTGAAGCGGGAGTAAGAAGGCCCGGCCGGTCGACCCGACCGGCCGGGCTGAATTGCCGGGGCTAGCCCCAGACAGAGTCCTTCAGCGTAACCGGGTCCTGTGACGGGCTCGGCGATGGAGCGGGCGGCGCCACTCCCCAGACGGAGTCGGCGACCGTCGGGCTCGGGGTGGTGGCCTCGGTGCCGTTGGCGAGGAGCGTGGCTGCCGTGAGGGCGAGGCCAGCGGACGCGATGGCGACCGCGGCACGGAGGCGGGGGCGTACGGGCATGGGTGTCCCCTTTCTTTCACTGCTTAAGTGGCCGAAATCAGCGGTGATCTCCGCACGCACCAGTGTTCGCTTCGATCACCCTTGAAGCAAGCCTTGCAGCGAATTGCTCGGTAGACTTGCGTCTGACTGCAAGTCAATTACGGGGCAAGGGGATGCAAAGTGGACATTCGGGGCACGCGGTCGTTGCTTACGCCTGCAGCCAAGTCGCTCTACCTCCGCATCCTCGCCGGCGAACGGCCAACTCGCCGTGACCACGCGGCTCTTGCCCTTCTGATCGAAGCTGACCTGATCGCCCAGAGGCTGTCGGCTGATGGTGAGTACGACGCCCTCAGTCCCGACGTGGCGGCGCGGAGCCGTCAGACTGCACTCCAACTCTCCGCAACCCGCAGCCTGTCCGAGGCGCAGCTGATTCCCAGTCAGTTCCAAGAACTCGCAGCCGCCTATCAGCTTGCGCACCCCACCCGCAGTGGAGGGGGGGTGGAAATGGTCGAAGGGTTCCCCGAGATCAACGAGCGGTTGGAGGTGCTCGTCAACTCCTGCGAGAAGGAGCTGATCACCGCGCATCCCACCGGCCCTCGGCCCGCGCACGTCCTTGCCGTCTCCTATAAGCGCGACCTCGGTGTCCTCGACAGGGGCGCGAAGATCCGGACCCTCTACCTGCCGTCGGTCCGCCAGGATGTGCCGACGGGCCGGTGGGCGGCGACCATGACGCAGTACGGCGCCCAGATCCGCACCTCGAACTCGTTCGGCCGGGTCATCATCGTCGACCGGCGCGCGGCGGTGACCAGCGTCTTGCCGCCATCCGGGGTGGAGGAGGCTGGGACGGCCCCGCAGGCGCTCTTCGTCACCGACGAGCTGCTGGTCCGCACGCTTGCCGCCTCCTTCGAACGAGACTGGCAGCGCGCCGAACCGTGGGACGGGACCGTGAATGCGCCGGGCCCCACGGCGCGCCACCGTGAGCTGCTGGCCCTGCTGGTCAAGGGCCTTGAGGTGCAGGCTGCTGCCGAGAAGCTGGGGATCTCGCCGAGGACGGCGGCCACTCGGCTCGCGGAGCTCCGGGTCATGGCGGGTGCGACGAATCAGGCTCAGCTCCTCTACTGGTGGGGGCGGCAGGAGTTCCAGGTCTGACAGCGGTCAGGCCTTGGCGAGGGTGGCCTTGTAGACCCGGCCGTTCACGGTGAAGGGCAGGATGAGTTGGCCATCGCGGTCGAGGTAGTCGGCCGGCCGGGCCGGGTCGGCGAGGAAGAATCGGTAGGCGTCCACCCGCTCGTCTGCTGCGGGCAGGTCGGCTAGCAGGTTGCTCAGGGACTCGACGGCCTGGGCCAGGGTGTCGTACCTGGCGGGCTCCATGAGGCCCGGCACGGTGAGGGTGTACGCGCTCAGGGTGGCTCCTGGTGCTGGTCGAACGTGTTCGATAACTTGGCGTCGGCGGGGTACATACTTTTGATCATGATCGGGTCACGGTCAAGACCGTGCGCTCCGACACCGCCCCCACCAGCGACGATGACGACTGGCTTCGCGAACAGCAGAAGGCCCTCGGCGGACGACTCTTCCGCCTGCGCGAACAGCGAGGCCTCAGCCAGCAGGCACTCGGAGAGCAGATCGGGCGCGACCGCCGGTTCATCGGGCGAATCGAGCGGGCCGAGACCACGGCCAGCTCAGACGACCTGTTCCGAATCGCGCGAGCGCTGCGGGTCGAGGTGCTCGCGCTCTTCTGGGGCTGATCCGGGCTGCCGCGCAGCCCACGTCTTGACCCGCTCCTCCGAGGTGAACACCCCGGGGTGGCTGGCCGCCACCCCGGTCCCAGGGCGGCGCACCCAGTCGCGGCGCACACTGTCCCATGCGCCCCACACCAGCGGCTCGCGCCCCCGCCTGGGCAGCTCGCTGGCCTCGTAGCGGTCAGCCATCGGTGTCCTCCAGCGGCGGCGTGCAGGCGGTATGCGCGGGCAGGCGCACAGGGCCGGGCCACGGCTCGGTCTCCGGCACCATCAGCCACGGGGTGGCCTTGACGTGGTGGAGCGAGCGGTGGCCCGGGTGCTCGGCGATGTGCTCGTAGACCCAGGCTCGGATCGAGGGGAAGTCCGTGGCCGCGACCGACTGGGCGCCGCACACGGTGCCGTCCTCCTCCTCGCTGCTGCACAGGAACAGGTGCACGGGCACGGGGGCGTCGGGATCGAGGTCCAGCCGGGCGGACCACAGGGTGAAGTGTGCGTAGAAGCGCTGCTGCTGGGTCACGCGACATCCTCCGCCCGGCGGGCGATGGCGAGGTAGGTGTGCTGGTGGGCCCGCGCGCTGTCGGGTGTGTAGAACGTCGCGGTCTCGTTGTCGCCGCACGTCGCCAGGTCACCTGTGACCCGGTCCCGTAGGCCCCAGCGCGGCCGGCCGTCCTTGTCCGCCTCCAGCGTCACCACGGCGAAGCGCGATGCCGGGCGGCCGGTCACCGGTCGCTCCCGGCCCGCAGGCACCGGGTGCACAGCGCGCTCGCCGAGTCGCGGGCCACGTCGCCCAGGCTGATCGTTACCGTCGGGCCGGGGCTCAGCGGGCTCTCCGTCGCGTGGCAGTGCAGGCACGCATCGCCGTCCGCCTGGGCCCGGCTGACCAGCACCTGGCGCCGGTAGCCGGTGGGCGTGCTGATGGTGACCCACACGGCGGACTCGATGCGCCGCAGCAGCGCGACCAGGACCGCAGGGTCGGTCAGCTCGTCCGGCTGGTCCGGGTTCGGCGGGACCGCCCAGTACACCCCGTGCGGCTCGATCACCCCGTCACCAGGGACGACCACGTGCGAGCCCGGCCCGAGGAGCCGAGCCGGGGTGCCGTGCAGGTCGAGTCCCGAGCGGGCGGTGGTAAGGAAGTACAGCCGTGGGTGCCTCAGGTTGCTTCCGGTGCTCCAGATGACCGGGCCGGTGGGCGTGCCGGGCATCGCGGAGAGCATCGCCAGCACGGCGAGGCCGGGGGTCTGCGGTATGGCAACGGCGTCCCAGTGCTCACCAGCGGGCAGGGCCGAGAGAGTGCCCGCCGGGGGCAGCCACGGGGGCAGGAGCAGGTGCTGAGCGAGGGTCATGTGGGGTCCCTGGGTGAGGTGAGGGCCTACATGACCAGCATCGGTTCCTGACGGTGCCTCAAGTCCCACAGTCCTGTGGGACTCCTACAGGCCGAGCCACGCCGCGTATCGGGTGACCTCGACTGGGACCGTCCGGCGGGACCGGATGACGCCGGACAGCACCTCGCGCACGCCCGGGCTGAACCGGGTGGGCTGCGGGGCGAGGCGGCGGGCCTCGGCGAGGTGGTGGAACGCCGTGTCGGGGTTGCCGGTGAACAGGGCGGCCCTGGCGACGTCGGTGTAGTGCCGGGCCGTTCGGGACACGGGCCAGCCGGACGGGACCACCACGGTGCGGGCCACGTCGAGCGCCTCGCGGTAGAGGTGCTGGTCGACCAGTGTGGACACCTCGTGCACGGCCGTGTTGGTGGCGCCGAAGACGAGCGCCTGCTGGCTGTAGGTGCTCACCCCGGCGGCGATCCGGCGGGCCTCGGCGAGGTGGTCGGCGGCAGCATCCGGCTTCTGCTGGCGCCCGTTGAGGAGCGCGGCACTGAGGTGGATTTGGCCGGTCACGGCGGTTCGGGTGTTCCCTGTGTCGGTCAGCGCGGCGGTCCGCAGGCCAGCGTCCGCGACGCGCAGGCCGGTGCGGTAGCTGCCCGCGCGGAGGTGAATCATGGTGCGGAGGTAGTGCTGGACGCCGGCTGCGGCCGGGTCGGAGCCGCGCTCGGCGGCCCAGGCCATGCGGTCGAGCGCGGTGGCCGCGAGGTCGTGGTAGCTGAGCTTGGCGGCGACGTCGTAGGCCGAGCGGTACGCCGTCGACAGCGCGATGAACAGCCGTGGCGCCCCGGTGAGGTGCACCGCGGTGGTCAGCTCCTCCAGCAGGCCCGGTAGCTGCCCTGCGACCGCGCGGAGGTGGCCGTCTCGGATCGAGCGGCACAACTGCTCAGCGTGCTGCACCAGCTCGGTGGCCGGTCGAGGGTGGATCTCCGGGTCGGCGCCGAGGTCGTGCAGGTCGAGCGCGGCGCGGATCGGCCGGATCAGGCCGTCGACCTGGTCGCGGTCGAGGTCGTCGCCGCCCGGGCCGACGGCGAGGTCGGCCACGGGGACGCGAAGGGCACGGGCCAGCGCGGCGAGGACGGAGTCGCTGGGCTGCCGGGTGCCCTGCTCGATCTGGCGGACCGTGCTGAGGGAGACCTGGGCCTGGTCCGCGAGTTCGCGTTGAGTGAGGCCTCGCAGGAGGCGCCTCGTCTTGACGCGTGCCGCGATGCTGTCGGGGTCGACGGCCACCTGAACTCCCCGGACTGGTAGGTGTTCTGACGATACCGACGTCAGGGCGGTGGGGGTGGCCGATCTGCGAGGATGGCGGCATGTCGAGAGTCCTGTACCTGCTGGGCACCGCCGCGCCGCCGGTGCTGGAGTTCCCGGCTGTGGTGGCCGATGCGCAGGCGCGCGGCTGGGAGGTGTGTGTCGGCCTCACCCCGATCGCCGCGCGCTGGCTGGGCAGCAGTGTGGACGAGCTGGCCGAGCTCACTGGGCACTCGGTTAAGTCGGAGTACCGGTTGCCCGGGGAGAGCGACGGCTGGCCGCGCGCGGACGTCTCGCTCCTCGCGCCGGCCACCCTGAACTCCGTCAACTCGGTGGCGCTCGGACTCACCCCATCGTGGCCGATCGGGTACGCGGTGGAGGCGATCGGGCGGCGGGCGCCGTTGGTGGTGATGCCGTGCGTGAAAGACACGATGGCGGCCCATCCGCAGTTCGACCGCAGCGTCGAGGTCCTGCGGGCTGCGGGGGTGCAGGTGCTGCTCGGCCCGGGCGGGTTCGTGCCGCATGGCTCTGGACAGGCTGGCCCGTACCCGTGGGGTGCCGCGTTCGACGCCGTGCAGGTGGAATAGTCCAGGGTCAATCCCCGATCAAGGCCCTTCCGTAGTACGGTCGTTACCGTCGGACTACGGAGGGTGGCGACATGGCCGAGATCAAGACCTGTCCGCGGTGCGCGGGCCAGCGCGGCACGGACAAGACGGAGCACACCGTCGAGACCGACAGCCAGGGCAACATGGTCCCCAAGACACACACCGTCTGGAACGCCTGCACCTACTGCGGCGGCAACGGCACGGTGGTGGAGTAGCCATGCGCCTCCTCTTCGCCTGCCAGGAGTGCAGCACCCACTATCTGCCCCCCGAGAACCTCACCTACGGCGACGGCACCGAGGCGAGCCCGGTCTGGTGCTCGGCCTGCCAGGCCGCGATGGCCGACCGGGGCATCACCGAGAGCCCGATGGCTCGGGCTGTCGCGCTGGCCGCCGCCCGTGCCGACCGCGACACCTTCCTCGCGTCCCGTGAGCGCGCCGCTGCGGTCGATGTCCGGCCGTCCCGCCCCGCACGTACTGGTCGGCGTGGGCGTCCGTCAGGGGCCCGGTCCAAGCTGTCCTGACGTTCCTGCGGTGGACCGTGAGGAGAACGTGAGTGGCCAACGCGCGCCCGCCGCTACGGTGTTGGGCATGACGCTGACCTCGGCCACCGCCACCCTCACCGGCACCCACCCCGCCAACGCCGACGGCGCCGCAGTCCTCACCCACCCCGACGGCACCACCGCGGCCGCCCTCCTCGACCTCACCGGCCACCCCCACGACTGCACCCGCACCGCCGACCGCATCGCCTGGGCAACCGCCGCCCTCACGGCCGAGACCACCGGCCTCGCCGGCATCCTCACCGCCCGCGACCTCGCACGCTCCGCCGACGTCGAGGGCGCGCTCGCCGTGGCCGTCACCGCCCCGGGCGAGGACACCGTGGTCACCTGGGTCGGCGACGTCCGCGCCTGGTCCTGGGACGGGCAGGCCCTGCGGCAGGTCACCACGGACCACACCGTCGGCGTCCAGCTCGCCCAGTCCGGCGGGCCCGCCTGCGCGGCCGCCGACGGCCACCACCACTGGCTCCGGGTCGGCCTGCACGACGCCGTCGCCGCGACCTGCCCCACCGTCACCATCCCGGCCGGGCGCACTGTGCTGATCACGTCCGACGGCGTGCACGACGTGCTCACGGCCGAGCAGCTGGAGAAGACGCTGACCACCCACCTTCCGCTCGGCGCGGCGCCGGCGGCGGAGGCCATCCTCGCCGAGGTCCAGCGAGCCCGCCCAGGCGGCAGCCCAGCGCGGGACGACGCCACGGTGCTCCTGCTCCAGTCCTGACCGTCAGGGGCGGTAGGCGGCGGCGTGCCGGTCGGCGGTGAGCGGGCGGATCGGGCGGAGGCAGGTGTCCTGGTAGTGCACCCACACGTCATCCCAGACCGAGATCCGCAGCCACGCTGCCCACCCGCCGCGGGGGAGGCGTCGCCAGCCTCGTAGGAGTGCTGGGTGCCAGCAGCCCCACCGCCGGACCCACACCGGACGGAATCGCTCGACCAGGGCGCCGGCGCGCTCCAGGTCCCTCGGGTCGACTGGCCGGGCGTCGAGCCAGCTGGAGGTGTAGCCGGGGGTGCAGCGGGCGTAGGTGGGGAGGGGTGGGGTGGTGCTCACGTCGCCAGTATCGAACGTGCGTGCGATCTGGCCAACCGTCAGGCCGCGTCACCCCTGCGAGTGAAATTACAACCCAGGGTTGTGATCATGCCCAACCCTGGGTTGTAATTGTGGTGTCGGGGCAGCCACCCCGACACCACGGACCCCGAACCACCGGGGCCCACCAGGGGAGGATCCCACATGCGCACCATCCACAGCAGCTGGAGCACGGCCACCGTCGACACCGACGCGGCGGAGGCCCTCACCGCCGCCGTGAAGGCCGCCGGAGCGGACCGCGTCAGCCGCGACACCGACCAGTGGGGCCGCACCACCCGCGAGCTCACCCTCACCACCTACGCCGCCCCCGACGGCACCACCCGGCACGCCGTGGCCTGCACCGACGGCGACGGCGAGGACCTCCTCGACACCGACGACGAGGCGGAGGCCACCGCCTACTACGAGAAGACCGCCCGCGAGATGGACGAGAGCGCCGGCTGGGACGAGACCGACGTCAACGGCCTCACCCTCGCCCACTACGCCGCCCACATCGAGCGCACCGAGGACCCCGCTCTCGGCTGGACCGCGATCGAGTCCACCGAGCACCGCCTCGACGACAACGACCTGACCGTGGCCAGCTACCAGGACGCGGCCCAGACCCTGCTCGACATCGCCACCGACCCGGTCAGCGAGGCCAACCGCCTCGCCGAGCTGTGCCGCCGCGCCGGCGTGCCCCAGCTCGACCCGGGCACCGGCCGGTGGGTGCGCGTGCGCATCGTCGTGGACGGCCGCCAGGAGGCCGAGGCCACCACCGAGCTGGAGGCCCCCGAGGTGACCGACCAGGACGTCGCCGAGTTCGTCGCCGACCTCCAGGCCGCCGACCACGCGGAGCGCGAGCGCTGGGAGCAGCGGATGGAGGAGGACTACGCCGAGGAGCAGCGCCAGGCCAGCAACTGACCCGCCGCCCACCGCGGGGGCGGGCTCGTACTCCGCCCCCGCGCCCCGTCCGCACCAGCTACCGGAGGCCCCGACGATGTCCCCCGACCTGACCTCGCCGCCCGCTCCCGACGCGATCACGACCGCGCTCGTCAGCCGCGACCCGCTCCGCCGCTACCAGGCCGCCGGGACCGCCGCCGCCTACTTCGCGGCCGCCCAGACCGACGCCCTGCAGGCGCTCGTCGACGCCCACGGCGGGAACCAGTCCGCCGCCGCCCGCGAGATCGGCGTCACGCCGCAGGCCGTCAGGAAGCGCCTGGCCGCCCGCGAGGGCCGCTCGGCCGAGGCAGCCGATGGCCAGCCCCAGCAGCAGCCCGCCCTGTTCTTCCGCAACGTCGACCAGGCCGACGGCGAACTGCGGATGTACGCCCTCGCCGCACAGGACCTCGCCGACCGGCGCGACCAGCTGGTCCTCGGCGCGCTCGCGGCCGGCCTGAGTCCTGAGGCGATCTGGCGCCGCACCGGCATCGCCCCGGAGGTGATCGCCCGCCTCGCCCCCGCCGAGCCGATCACGGTGGGGGTCGACGTCGACCTGCTGCTCGACACGTTGGAGGACACCGCCCGGGCCCTGCACGCCTACGTGCAGACCCTCGAAGCGAACCCCGGAGTCGACATCCTCACCCAGCGGCTGTGGTCGTTCGCCGCGGAGTCGTTCACCCGCAACTGCGCCCCCGGTGCGCTCGCCCCGCCCGCCCCCCGCCGCGAGGACTACGCCACCACTGAGGAGTGGGTCGAGGCCTGCGTGGGCGACGACTCCGCCCCGCAGCCCGACCCGGGCACCCCCGACCCGCTGGCGTGGGAGTCCGGCCCCGACGCCTGGATCGCCGCGCAGATCGTCATGCTGCGCAGGGCCGCCGCCGAAGGCACCGACGCCCCGAGCCTGGACGGGCCCGAGCGGGCCGCCGCCCAGCTGGCCGCCCGGGTCCAGCGGGCCGTTGCGGACGCCTACCTGCACCTGCGTACCCACGGCACCGTCCCCGTCCTGCCGGACCCGAAGGAGTGGACCGCGTGAGCCGCACCACCGACTTTCTGCCCGACCTGTGGCCGTTCGAGGAAGACGAGGTCTACCCCGCCCACAGGGCGGCGCTGGTTCACCTCCAGCGCATTGTGCGCGAGATCCCGTTGTACGGGGGTGATGTGGAGCTGGCGTTGGTGACCGGCCTTCAGGGGGCGGCCCGTCTCACCGGGCGGAACGAGTTCCAGTTGGCCAACTGGCTTCGGAGCCGGACGTACGTCGAGGAGGGCTCTGATCGGAAGCGCCGGGCTGATCTGGCATCCCACGTCGCACGTGCCGGCTTCGTGGCCCTGCACCTCACCCTGGCGGAGCGGCACCCTTGGCTGCACAAGAACTGGTCGTTCCGGAGCAGCATCGAGGCAGTTTGCGCGCACCACCTCTACGACGGGCCGAAGGACGAGGAGTTCTACAAACGGCTCAAGGCCATGCACTTCCCCTCTGACCGGTTCCAGGCAGCCCGGACGTTGCGCAAGCTGCTGGACTCCGCAGAGCGTGACCTGCGCGACGCTGGCATTTACGACGTCGTCAAGACCGCCGCATCATTCACCACCTCCAGCGATCCGGTTCTCATCCGGGGCCGGCTGGTCCGTGAGCTGCTGGCCGCGCTGTTGTCGGCCCGGGCTCTCGATCACCTTGGTTCCGGGATGGTGGTGTGTCTCTTCACTCGAAAGCCGCCGACCCTGTACGGCAGCGGCAGCATTGAGAGGTACTTCCTGGCGCCGCTGCAGCAGCCCACCGCTGACGACGAGGCCGAGCCGCCGATCGACGAACTTCAGGACAGCGTCGACAGTCTGATCCACCAGCTCGCTGCTGAAGGGGGCCCCGCCACATGAACGCGGCTACCGAGACCGACCCTGCAATCACCGGCGGGACGCACGAACAGGCATGGGCCGCGCTCCAACGCGTGCTCACCCCGAGTCTCCTCGACCCTGAGGCCTGCCTCGCCAAACGCCTCCAGCCCCTGCACGGGGGCCAGCTCTACACCCTGCTGTCGCACGCCATCCACCACCGCAGTGCGCAGCGGCGCATGCAGGGACGTTGGGGCATGGCCCGCACCGCCTGGTCCCTGACCGCCGATCACGGGCGCCCCGGCGCCATGAGCGAAATCCAGTACTCCGCCCGGCTGGCGAACATCATCGTGGCCCGCTGGCTCTCGGACCGCCTCGAAGCGGACGAGCGACTTGGCCACCTGCCGGAGCTCTCCGACGCTCTGGCCGTCCTCCAGCGCAGCACCAACGCCGAGTGGCGGCGCGTTGCCGACGCCTTGGCCCTGCGCCGTGCCCTTCTCGACCCCGGCGCCCGCGAGGCACTCAGGGGGGCGGGCTTGCTGCGGGTGGTGGAGATGATGACTCGGTACTCCAACGGCACTGACGAGATCGTGATCCAGGGGCACGTGGCGAACCTGACGATGCGGGTCGTTGGCCGCGGCCGGGCGGCCGAGCTGGGAAGCGCTCTTGACGGTCTGCTGGGGGACCAGCCCTCGTGGTTCCCGGCCTTCACGTCCACCTCCTCGGTGCCGAGCGCGCGGCCGCCGGCGAAGGCGCCCGCCCCGACCGAACTGCCGAACGACGGCAAGGACGACTCCTAACGGCCACCAGTAGACGCTGCCGTACTGCCACGAGCCGACCGTCGCGGACCCCCGACAGCACGAAACCGCCCCCGCCCGGCCCGAAGGCCGAGCGGGGGCGCGGTTCAGCGGCTGAAGTTTGAGTAGACGCCGAGCGCCAAACCAGCCAGACCCACCAGCCCGCCCGCCGATGCGAGCGGCCATCGGGAGGCCTCCAACGACCGGAGGCGGGACTCCTGCCCCAGCTCGGCATCAGCGGCCCGGGCCTGCTCCAGTGCCGCGAGCCGCTTGTCCAGGTCGACCAGCTCCACCCGGTGCTCACCGAGAGAGCGGTCGGTCTGATCCGAGCGCTGCACCAGCAGTTGCAGGCTGCCCTTGATTTCGGCAAAACCCGTACTCAGCTCGCCCCTCAGCTTCTCCAGTTCGAGCGCGGTAGCCGACCCCGGCTCCGGCCCCATCACTCGGTGGCCGCCCGACGCCAGGCCTCCGCGTCCGGGTCCGCCTGGGCCCGCAGCCACGACGGCAGCAGACGGTCCACGGACGGGAGGGCCATCACCCTCGTGACGCCGGCGGCGACGGCCAGGAACACGCCGACCCCGGGAGTGGCCTCGGGGATGCCGGAGGCGTTGACGATCAGGGGCATCGCGGCCAGGAGGCCGAGGAGGCCCTGAACGGAGGTGCGGATGGTTCTGCGACGAGCGTCGGTCATAGTGATCTCCGATCAGGTGATGTTGTCGGTACGGAAGGCGGCGGTCCAGGTGGCGGGCCCGATCAGGCCATCCCGGTCGAGGCCCTTCTCGGCCTGGAAGGCGCGGACGGTGTCGAGGGTCTTCTGACCGAAGTAGCCGTCGGCGGAGCCGATCCCGCCCCAGCCGCGGTCCCGCATCCGCTGCTGGAAGGCCTGGACATCGGGGTCACGCCGGTTCGGCGCGTAGCCCATGACGTGGCCCGGGTAGGCCTTGAGGACGTTCGGCTGCTGCGGCGGGGCCGGGGGTTGCGGCGGCTGGACCACCGGCGGCGGGGTCTGGCCAGCCGGGCGCGGCGCACCCTGCTGCACCCACCGGTACAGCGGCTCGCCGGGGCAGGAGGTGGCGTAGCCGTCGCGGTGCCCGCGGACCTCCGGGCCGGCGCCGCCGTCGCGCCGCAGCCACTCGATCGCGTCGACCAAGCCGTTCAGCATGGCCTCGGTGGGCTCGGTCAGCCCGGAGTCGCCGAGCATCGCGCACACCGCGTAGTGCGCCTTGTTGAGGGCACCGTTGCCGTTGGCGGCGCACTGCATCCCGGCGCCGCGCATCTCGTAGACGGCCGAGTGCGGGCACACGATGGCGGTGTAGGCCCCGTCTACGTAGCCCTCGGCGGTGTTGGCCATGTGGCTGGCCTGGATGGCGCGGACCCGGGCGGCGCATCGGTGGTGCTGGTCGGGTCCGGCAAGGTCGGCGGGGACGGCGGTCCCCTCGTAGTGGATCTTGACGCCCTTGGGACGGTCGGTGAGCGGGGTGAGCGGCCGCTTGGGCTCGGCTGCACCCCAGTTGCTGCGTCGGACGAGGTCCATGGCGCCTCCTGGGCATGAGAAAGCCCCCGGGCCAGTAGGCGCGGAGGCGAGTACGTGTCGGGCTGTGGCGGTACCGTGGTGGGCACCAATGAGCCTGGGGGGATGAAGAGTTGAAGATCAGAAAGCAGGTCGCCTCGATCGGGGCAGCCGTGGCCGTCGTCCTCGGGGGCAGCATGGGCGCCTGGGCACTCAGCAACGCCAGCCCCCGAACGCCCATCACGAACCAGCAGGGCACGGCGGCGAGCGCGAGCACGACGCTGGAGCCCAGCACCACGCCCTCGACCAGCCCGAGCGCGCCACAACCGAGCAGCAGCCCGACCGCCACCCCGACCACACCGACCACCGAGGCAAGTTCCGCCAGCTCCGCGCCCACTCCGACGAAGGCCAGCACCGTGAGCACACCCACCACACCGACCACCCCGGCGGAGCCCACCCACACGCAGGACCCGACCAACACCGACCCCGCCACCGCAGGCCAGTACAACGGCGGCCACGGCACCGCAGACAACGGCCCCTACCCGAGCCGCGGGCCGGCCGACCCGAACGCGCCCACCGGCCCGCCCAACAAGGAGGCCAACACTCCTCCGAGCGCAAGCCCGTCGCCGTCGCCGTCGCCGTCGGCTCAGGACTGAACGCCCCACGTAGACAGGCCACGGACACCGATCGTCCCGGCGCCACCTGTGACGCGGGCCTGCCAGTGCAGGTTGGTGTCCATCAGGAACGTCCCGGGCAGCGTGCCCGTGACACTGCTCCAGGTGAAGGTGCCCGAGCTGATCGATATGGGACCGGCCACCACGTTCGCGGCGTCGTCCGTCAGGCGGATCTCCCCGGTCGTCCCGACACTCGTCTGCACCAGGTAGCCGGCGGTCACGCGCGGGTGGTGGCGCTTCCACATCAGGTGCTGGAGCGTCACGAAGCTGCCGCTTGAGGTGGTGTCGGTCGGGGCGGCGGTGGCGCTGAACCAGGCGTCGGTCGACAGGTAGGGCCGGGCCAGTCCGCCGGCGGTGATGTCGTCGGCGAAGAGGATCTGTCCGTTCTTGTCGAACACCTGCACCGGTTGTGCCCCGGAGCCTGACGCGGACCAGACCGAGAGGGCCAGGGTGCCGTCTTCCCGACGGACGAGGAGCCCCTGTTGGGGGCTGGTGTCGGGGTGGTCGGGTGCGACGCGGCCGATGAACAGGATGTTCTGGCCCCCGGGCGTCCTGACGATCAGTTGGCCGCCGTCAGTGATCGTGACGTCCCCCGTGATCGCCGACAGGGCGGGCCGGGTCTGTGAGCGGCCCTCGACCAGTCGGAGGCGGTCCTCCAGCGCGCGGATCCGATCGAGCAGGTCGGTGGGGACGTTGGGTGGCATCAGGCGGCCTCCAGGTAGAGCTCGGCGGTCTCAGGACGGCCGCGCTCCTCGGGTGAGACCCGGTAGCCCACCACCCGGTAGCGGGAGTTGAGGCCGGGGGCGGGGTTCCAGGTGTCGGTGATCCGCAGCCGCACGGAGCTGCCCAGCGCGGGCTGTTGGCCGGGGTCGGTGCGGATCGTCACGGACGGGATCGTCAAAGGGGTCGAGGCCCGGGCGAGATCCGCCGTCGCGTGCTCCAGCAGTACCGCCGGGTCCTCGACCGAGCTGTAGTCCGACGAGCCGTCCAGGAGTGGCCAGCCCAGCGCGATGAGGTCGTCCCGGGTCACCGGGTCGGTCAGCATGGGGTAGGACCGCTGGGTCTGGTCGTCGTTGACAGACGCCCCGCGGCTCTGCCACTTGGTGGCGAACGTGGTGGCGTCCTGCGGCAGCGCGTACGCCAGCACCGGGCCCGGCAGCGAGAGGACCGTCTCGCTGCTGGTCGTCAGCTTGGGGTAGCCGAGCCGGAAGTAGCGGTGGCGGACCCCGGCCGAGTCCGCGTACACCTGAATTCGCCACTCGAACCCGTTCTGAACGGCGGCGAGTTGGTCCAGGAGGACACCGATGTAGTTGAGGTCGGTCGCCTCGTAGGTACGGTCACGGAGGACGCCGGACATCAGGAAGAAGTCGGCCTCCAGGCCCAGATCGCCGCCCGGGGCGCCGAGTTGCGCGTAGTACATGATGCTGCGGGCTATCTCGAACTGGTCGGCGTCGGTGTACCCGGCGGTGATGTCGAAGTAGCGGTGAGACCGGTAGATGGACTCCAGACAGGCGGCCTGGATCTGGAGCTGGGGCCCGGTGCGCTGATTCAGGGCAGGCGTGATCGTCCACAGCGGGCCAGCCCACGCGATCTGCCCCGCCCGCTCCAGGTGCAGCATGGTGCGGCCCGGGATGAGCGACTCGCGGGCCTCGCGGGCGAGGTCCTCGGTCGGGATCGGCACCGTCGCGGACAGGGAGCCGGTGCGGCCGATGTAGTCGTCGTACGAGGCGCCCTCGACGGGGAGGATCGCGAGGGTCGCGTCTGTCCGAAGGTCGCACACCCGCAGCTGGTAGGCGTCCTGAGAGGGCATCAGGCGAGCCGCCGCAGGACTACGTACGTGCCCGCCCTCATGATGCTCGCGGTGCCGTTGGCGACGTACTGGGCCCAGCGGAGGGTGAGTGTCCCGGCGGTGCCGCTGGTCACGAGCAGGCCGCGCAGGGTGCCGGTCATGACGGTGGTGTTGTTCGCTGCGGCGCCGCCCAGCGGGAAACTCGTGCTGGTGATGTCCTGGCGGTCCAAGACGACACCGCCGGAGGAGACCGTGCTGGCCACAGTGGTGAGCTGGGCGTGGACGATCCACGTGTAGGTGACGCCGGCCGGGGCGGACCAGCCCATGCGGATGTCCGCGTCCTGGTGCGCGCTGTACACCAGCAGGCCCGACACCTCGTAGACGGCGTTCGCGGCCACCGCGAGCTGGATCTGGTCGTCATCGGCCATGGTGGTGGTCGAGCTGGATAGGTCCGAGGTGCGGCGGGCGAAGACGGTGCCGCCGATACCGGTTACCGTCAGGTTCCCGTTGACCTGCATGGTGCTGGTGGCCGAGCGAGTCAGCGACGTGTCGCCGAGCTCGAATTTGCCGGCGGTGCCCAGGCGCATCACCGACTCCCAGAACGCGCCGGTGTAGCGCTCCAGGATCCCGAACTGGCCGCCGCCGTCTCGCCACTGCCCGGCGTACGACCCGGCGGTGGTGCCGTCCGGGGTGATGCCGCCCGCCGGGACCGTGTACACCCGACGGTCCGTCAACGCCGTGCCCCAGTTGATCGGCGCACCCGCCGACGCACCGGCCGGCACCAGGATGTCCCACAGGCGCAGCGCCGAGTTGGTGGTGGCCGGCGCGGACGGCGCCACCGGGGAGGCGTTGGCGGTGCCCTGCACGTAAGTAACGACCGCGCTGGTCGCCCCGGAGGTGTCGTACAGCTGGTCGTTGACGACGAGGAACACGCTGTCGATGCGCGGCAGGCTCGCATGCCCGTTGGCCACGGTGATCGCCTCGGCGGCCGTGACCGCCACCGGGTACGCGCCCTGCGACCCGGACCCCTGGATCACTGCACGGCCGGTGGAGATGCTGCCCGACATGCCGGTCCCGGTCAGCAGCAGCGGGGTACCGCCGGGGATGACCCCGGAGCGGACGGTGAGCTGCCCGGTGGGGGTCATCAGGCCGATCGGCGCGAGCCGGGTGTCGGCCCTGGTCTGCCCGGGGTTGGGGTGCCAGGCGGTGCGAATGGTCACAGGGTCCTCCTGGTCACCAGTAGGCGGAGCGCCAGCGCACGGTGGCGCTGGCGGCGGGGTCGGGGATCGGGTCGGCGGAGCGGAACGTCACCGTGCTGGTGCCGGGTGGCAGAGTGAGGGATCCCTCCGGCTGGGAGCGGCTGGTCGCGTAGCCGATCCGGGACTGGCCGCCGAGCAGCACCGACGGCGCCCACGTGTCGACAACCAGGACATCGCTCGCGCCGAGGACGAGGTCGTACTCCAGCACGACCTCGGTGCCGAGCAGGGTGAGCGCCGGAGTTGTCACCGGCCCCCGAATCTCGATCACCGGATGTACCGGCGCGTCACCGGAGTTGAGGCAGAGTAGGTCCCCGGTCGAGCCGGGCGTGCCCCACACCAGGCCGGTTTCCGACGGTGACCCCCAGGCCAGGCCGGTTTCCGACGGGGAGCCCCACGACAGGCCGGATTCGGGCTGCGGGAGGGCGGTCGTGGCGACCTGCTCGGTCAGGCTGTAGCGGCGCGGGTCGGTGCACTCGAACTGGATCGCGCCCCCGGCGGAGTGGCCGAGCTGCCAGCGCGGGTCGACCGGGAGCTGACGGCGGATCACACGGGCGTAGACCAGCAGTGGCCCCCGCTCATCCAGCTGCACTACGAGCGGAGCCTCGTCGTCCACGCCGATCGGCGTTGCCGCGGACAGCGCCTGCACCGCGGTGCCGATCTGGCCGGCCGGGACCCGGACCATCAGCCCGTCCAGGGTGATGATCCGGGTCTGGGCCAACTGCCGGCCGGGCCAGGCTCCGTGCTGTTGCGCGCGGAGCTGGGTGCCGGAGTCCAGGGACGGGGTGTCCTCCCAGCCGCTGATGCTGGACCAGCGGTAGGAGGTGGTGGCCACCCCGCCGGCGCGCGAGCGGCCGAGGAGGAGGGTGCCCCACTGGATGAGGCCGGGGCCGGTGACGAGCTCACCCGCCATCAGGTCACCCCCTCCCCTTGGCCATCCACGCCAGTTCCTCGGCGGTGGACCGCGCGGAGCCGGTCGGGGCCTCGTAGTAGTTCTCGACGTGCAGCGCAGCGCCGCCCGGGCCGCCGAACGGCGACCCGAACCCACCACCGCCCGCAGCTCCGGCGAACTGCATCCCGCCGATCTCCGCCGTCAGACCGCCGAGTTGGCCGCGCAGGTCCGGGACCCGGTCGGAGATGCCGCCCATCAGGCCGTCCATGAGCATCCGCCCGGCCGGCCGCAGGAGCACCCGGTCACGCTCGCGGGGGCCCTTCCACTCCGGGATCATCCCCGTGAGCCACTGGAGACTGCCCTTGAAGTCGGGCACTTTGGACATAACGCCGTCGATCAGGGAGTCGAGCAGGTTGGCGCCTGCGTCCCACATCCAGTCGTCGGCCCGGTCGATGGCCTGGCCGATGCCCCTGAGCAGCTCCCAGATCAGCTGTTCGCCGAACTTGAAGAGCTCGATTCCGAGGGGGCCAACCGCCTTACCGATCTCGCCCGGCAGCATGAAGAGCTCGCGTACGACCGTCTTCGCCAACCCGACGAACAGGCCCTTGAACCCCTCGACCGCTTGGCGGGCGTCACCATTCAAGATCCCGGCGAGGAGCTGGAGCGCCGGGATCGCGATGTCCCGGACCTGCTTGGCCAGTTCGGTGGTCATGACCCGGGCGAGCTCAGCCAGCACCGGCGTCAGCTTCGTGAGGATGTCGGCGACGAGCTGCCCCAACTGCGGGAGCAGCGGCGCGACTTCGGCGACGACCTTGGCGAACGCGTCGGACACGACCGGGAGCACGTCCCGACCGAGGGCCTCCACGATCGGCATCAGCGCCTCGCCGAGCTTCTCGATCAGGAGCTGGACGGATGGGGCGATGATGTCCAGCGACCGGCCGATGCCCTTGAGGGCCTCGGCGAGCAGGGGCCCGGCCGTGCGACCGAGGACACCCACGGTCTCCGACAGGGCCCGCAGGCCCAGTTGGATCTGCGGGCTCGCGAACGCGGCCGCCATCTGGGCGGTGATGTCCTTGAGGACGCTGACCGAGCCGCCACCACCGAGCTGCACCGCGTCGAACACCGACCCGAAGATGTCGCCGACGTTCCTGGCGACGTCGACCAGGTCACCGATCAGGCTGATCGCCCGCTCGATGGCCCGCTGCATGCCGCCGGACGCGAACGCACCCGCCAGCCGGCCTGCGAGGCGGTCAACTGCCCCGCCCGCACGGTCCGTCAGCCGGTCGAACGAGGGTCCGGCGGCCGCCGCGACCTTGCCGAGGCCGTCCACGATCTGCCCCGGGATCCGGCGCAGGTTCTCCAGGCCCTTGGTGGCCGAGCCCATCGCGGCACCGAGCGTGCCGGACGCGGCGAGCTCGCGCGCCGCCAAGCCGACGCCCTTCGCCATGTCATTGAAGGCTCCGGCGGTACCCACCAGGTTGGCCCGCAGGGTCGGCATCACCGCAGTGGCGGTGGACCGGAGTTCACCCGCGAGGCCCTGGAACAGGCGCTCCTGAACGTCGAGCTTCAACGAGTCCCAGGCCAGCTTGAGGCGGATGACCTCCTGCACGAACGCCCGCGCGGCCGGGCTGAGCTTGGCCATCGCCTCGGCGAACTTGTCGACCCCACCCGCACCCGAGCTGACGGAGTCGTTGAGGGCGTCCTGAGCCCGCTTGATCTGCTCCAGGCCCTCACGCGCGGTGCGGGCCTGCTCCGTCTGCGCGTCCTGGACATCCCGGGTCCGGTCACCAACGGTCCGCTGAGCCTCGGCCAGGCGCTCCTGAGCGTCCGTCACCAGCCGCGAGCCCTCCACGCCGGCCCGGTTCGCGGCCGCCGTCTCAGCCCGAAGCCGACCCGTGGTGGTCGTCTGCTCCTTGAGGCGCTGAACCGCACGCTCGTACCCGAGCTCCGCCTCGGCAACGTCCCGCTCGGTGGACTTCGCGCCCTCCTTGCGGACCTCGTCGAGGCGCTCCTGGGCCCGCGCCACATCGAGGACGGCGTCGCGCTGGTCCAGCTCCGCGTCGGCGAGCCGGTTGTTGAGGTCCTCCAGGTCCTCCGACGCCTGACCCCTGGCCTCGTTGAGGTCGTTCTGAGCCCGCAGGGCGTCCTTCTGGGCGTCCGCGAGGTTCCGCTCCGCGTCCGCAACCGCCCTGATCGCGCGCTCGTTGGCGCGCGCGGCCTGCTCGGTCGCGTCCGCGATGGCCTGACGTGCCGCAGCAGCCGCCTTCGCAGCACCGCCGCCCCCGCCACCGCCACCGCCGCCTCCGGCGAACGCCGCCTTAAGCGCGTCGCCGATCCCGCTGGTGCCCAGCTTGATCGAGGCCACAGCCTGCCCCAGCGCGAACACCGCCGTCGCACCCAGCCCCGCAGCCGGCGCGACGTTGGCCAGCGCCGCCGCCAGACCCGCCGCAGCAGGCAGGGCAGCACCCAGCGCCGTACCGATCCCGGCCGCCGACACCGCGACGCTCCCAAGCGCCGGGCCCACGACGGAGCCCAGGCGCCGCAGGCGGCCGAGCATGCCGTCGATCCACCGCGACAGGCCCCGGTCGGTACCCCGCTGGAGACCGTTCGAGAGGCCGAGGGCGGCCAGCTCACCGGCGGTGACGAACCGTCCGCGCTGGTCCCTCCACCTGCCGTTCGCGTCCCGCCAGAACCCATCCAGGGCGGAGCCCGCGCGCTCGGCACCGTGCTCGAACCCATCGCCCAACTCGCGGGCGATGGCCTGCGACTCGGACGCGAACCGGCCCCGCAGGTCACGGATCCGGCCGTCCGCACTCCGGGTGAAGCCCTCCACCAGGCGCTCGGCCCGGTCGAGTCCGTCGCCGGTCTCGACATCGAACTCCGCGACGATCTCGCCAACCCGGAGCGCCACGAGACCACCCCCGTCCCGTAGTTGGTCAGGAGGAGGCGGGCAGCCCCATCAGTCGGTTGATCTCGGCGTCGCCGATCGCCTCACGGGGGGTTCGCTCGTAGGCGCGTCGCCACAGCGACTCGGCACTCAACCCGGCCAGCAGACTCATGAACTCGCGGGTCGTCAGATCCCACAGTTGACCTGCGTCAATGTGGTACTCGCGGCGGAAATCCGCCTCCAGCGGGCCCCAGTTGATCAGGACCGCTTGCCAGAAGTCCCGTGCTTCGGCTTGGCGCGCCGCTCGGCCCGGTTCCTCGGCGCCTGGGCTTTTCCCGCCTCCGCCTCCGTGACCCGCCGGGCGGCCTCGGCCATGCTCATCGACCCGGGGTTGCGCATGTTCGCGATGGACCACGCGAGGACGATCTCGAAGTCCTCGTCGCCCATCCCGGCCTTCACCCAGTCGTCGAGCGCACTCTCCCCGAACAGCGGGGTGAGGACCTCGCGGATGGCTTGGGCGTCCGAGCGGTCGTCGTTCGCCTCCAGCAGCAGGGTGTACGCGAGAGGCGTCTGGGTGGGCAGTCTGTAGGTCCGGCCGGCCAGGCGCAGGGGCTGGCCGGGCCCGCGCTGGGCCTTGCGCTCGGCGAAGAACTCGTCGAAGTCGGCGAGCTCGGTGGTGTCGTGGGTCATGCTCACACCGCCATCGAGGTCGCGGGGCCGTTGCGCGTGAACGTCGCCGACCAGCTCGTCTTGTCGTTGTTGCCGCCGCCCTGCTCACCCGGGTTCACGGTGGCGTCCCACACCGCCCAGGTCAGCACGGTCTCGTGGCGGTAGCGGATGCGGTTGTGGGAGTCGGTGGACATCCGCAGGGCCATCGCGGCGACGTACGCCTGCCCCGGGTCCTGGGCCCCGGTGACCGGGTCGGCCTCGTACCGGCCCTCCAGCGCCAGCGAGGCGCCGACCTGCATGACGTCCTCCTCGTAGAAGCCTCCCGAGTCGAAGTCCGTGATCTCGGTGTTCTCGCGGTTCTCACCGGGGTTGAGGGTGAACGAGGTCTTGCCCTTGATCGGCAGCCAGGTGCCGGTCAGGTCCTCGATCTCGAACAGCCAGCGACGTGCGTCAATCGGACGGACGGCCATGGGTGCCTCCTACTCTGCGGGGCGGTGGGTGGTGGGGGCCCCGATGTCGAGGCGGAGGTTGAAGAAGTGCTCGTGTCGACGCTGGTCATCGAGGCCCATGGAGGCCGGTGGGGCCAAGGCGACGGCGAGGACGATGTAGGTGCCGTCCGGCAAGGTGGTGGCGACCATGCCGTGCAGCAGGCTGTAGACGTCCTGCGCGCGGGCGCGGGAGACGCGGGGGTCCTGGGTGCCGCGGCAGCGGACCTGGACGCGGCGTTCCTCGTAGGGCAGTTGGGCGTCCGGCTCGGGCCCGCCGTAGCCGGTGAGGACAGTGCACGCGTCGGGCTTGGGCGGCATGGCCTCCAGGAACAGGTCACCGCCCAGGCCCGTGGGCCGGTAGTCGGCGAGGCCGTTGTCCTGGAGGAGGAGGGCGAGGCCGTCGAGGAGGTCAGCCACCTCGGCCCCCGCGCGTGGCCCGGCGGAGCTCGGCCGCGATCAGCGCCAGCACCACTGGCGCTTCCTCGATCGCCGCGAGCTCCAGCCACTTCGCGCGCCGGCCGGGCGCGTGCCGGTAGGTCAGCTCTTCGTGCTGGCGCACCGCGTACGGGGTGTCGTAGCTGACCGCCCCCTTGAGGGCGATGTCGTCGGTGGAGGAGACGACGGAGCGCTCCAGTGTCGACTCGTCGAGAGGGACGGTCTTGTTGGCCTCGGTCAGGACGTGCTCCATCCCGAGTTCCAACCCCCGCGCGGCGGCCCGGTGGAGCTCGGCCCGGACCGCTGCGAACCGCAGGCTGACGCGCATGCGCTGAGGCGCCACCAGATCACCCCCGCGTCAGGTCAGTTGGAGCTCTACGTGGTCCGGCGTCGGCAGGCCCGGTGCGGAGCGGTCGAGCTTGGCGATGACGCTGGTCAGACGCCCGTCGGGCAGGGTCACCCTGCTGCTGGGCGGGCCCGTGGTGCCCGGGGGGCAGTACGCCGTCGAGCTGGAGATGACCTGCTCGCCAGTGGACGAGCGGACCTCGCGGGTCTTCTCCTCCAGCAGGCACCGCACGGTGACGGGCGGCCCGTAGACCGGCCCGTACGCCGCATCGCCGAGGTACGGCTCGATGGTGATCTGGTGCCGGAGCAGCCAGCCCGGGACGGTGCCCATCAGGAGCACACCGCCCCGAGGACGAACCGATCGGGCGTCAGGTCCGGGGACTGGAGCGCGTCCCAGACCTCCGGCGCGACCTGCCGGGCCGGACTGTCGGCACCGCTGACGGCCGTCACCGACCGCCCCAGCCGCACCGACCCGATCTCCACCGAGCCCCAGCCGACGCCGGCCGCCCCGGTGGTGTCGCCGACCTCGTCCCGCCACTGGACCTGGGCACAGGTCGCGTCGCGGAACGCGGCGATCACCAGCGGGTCGGTGGGCATGCCGTCCTCGTCCACGGCGTACCAACAGGCCCGCAGGATCTGCGAGTCGAGGAACTTGCTCGCCTTGGTGAGGAGACTGTCGGCGTTCCCGGGTGCGGCCTGGCCGGTGTACGCGACCAGGTCCGCCGAGGTGGCGTACACGCGGGACATGGGACCTCCTACGCGGACGCGCCGAGAACGCAGATGTCGTAGGTCACCGAGGTGCCGGCGCCGCCGTTGGTGATCCGCAGGAGGTCGCCGGTGCCGGCGGTGACCGGATAGCCGGTGGCGTCCGGCGCGGCGACGGCCATGAACCCGCCAGGCCGCAGCACCACCTTGTCGGTGGCGTCCGCGACCCAGTTGACGAACGCGTTGGACGCGGCGCCGCCGACCTGCACGACATTCGTGTTCGCCGACGAGGCGGCCACGATGATGCCCTTCACCCGGGCCAGAGTGAAGACGGCGCCGAAAGCGTCGGTGAGGGTGCCGGCCAGGTCGAGGTCGTCCGTGCCGGACGCCGCGATCGTGCGGGTGGCGACCCACAGCTTGTCGACCTGCCCGGCGCCGGTGCCGGAGCCCAGGTTGAGGGTCTGCTGGTAGGCGACCGGCTGACGCGGGGCCTGCCCGGTCAGCGCGGCGACGCCGGTCAGCAGGGTGCTCAGGCTGACGCTGAGCTGGGTACCGATGAGCGGCATGCTGCCCCTCCTCTCAGGTGACGATGACCAGCGGGCACGCGCGCTGGAACGCCGGGGTGGCGATCGTGGCGGGTGCGGTGGCGGTCAGGGACGAGCCGGACGTCTGGGCGAGGTTGCCCTCGCCGGAGAGCACGGGCTTGGCGGTCTGGGTGCCGACCAGGGTGGGGACGGTGGTGGCCTTGACCTGGATCGCGGCGTAGTAGATCCCGGACTTGGTGATCCGCTGGGCGGTGCCCAGGGCGAAGGTCACCGCAGTGTCCGCGGCCCATGCGGTCGAGGTCTTGTCGGCGGACTGCGACAGCAGCGCGCCGGCCGGACTGTAGAGCGCCGCCCAGTAGTTGGTGGGGGTGCCCGCCGCGGTGCCGCCGGAGATGAAGGTCAGGTTGGTGACCAGGTCGCCCTCGTAGAGGTAGACCGGCACCGACGTCATGACCTGGGTGGTCAGCGCCGCGGTGTCGTCCAGGCCGACCCGGGCCAGGTTCGCCCGGTAGAACGTCTGGGTCGGGTCCGGGCGGCCGGCGGTGTTCAGCCAGGACAGGTCGTCGCGGACGTTGCCGCGGAACGCGCCGAGAACGGTCACTGCCCTTCCTCCTTCTGGTCGTTGGCGGCCGGGCCGCCGGTCTCGGTGCTGGTCGTCTGCTGGTCGCCGAGGACGCCCTTGCGGGCCTGGCCGGCGGCCTCGGCCGCAAGCACCCGTGCCCGCTCGTCCTCGTCGTCGAGGCTGGCGAGGTAGGCGAGGACGTCCTTGACGCCGTGGGCGGTGGGGTCGAACTCGGTGAACTCGGCGGGCTCCGGCTCCGGCGCGGCCACCTCGGTGAGGCCGTAGCCGGCGCGCTGGAAGTACGAGTAGGCGGCCAGGCCACCCTCCGCCCCGGTGTCGACGCTGGCCGACCCGGCGGTGAAGGTGATCCCGACGATGTCGCCCTTGAAGCCCGGATCGGGGTGGGTCACGGTGAACTCGGCCATGGTCAGCTCACCTTCAGGTTGCGCATCACGCCGCACGCGCGGGTGTTGCGGACCACGCCCGCCACCGGGCCCATCTCGATCTCGCCGGTCTTGACCGCGCCCGGGGCCTGGAGGTCGGGCATGTAGGCGTTGATCAGCGGCTGGCCGGCCACGGCGGCGCCGTGCAGCGCGTCCAGGCCGAAGCTCACCGCGTACAGGTCGGTGAGGCCAGTGATGTTGCCGCCGCCGCCCGCGCCGTCGGGGTCCCGGGTGCTGATCGGGATGATCGGGCCGGAGCCGGTCGACTTGTCGCCCATGTCGTAGAGGAACCACTGGCCGTACTGCTCGATCTTGCGGCCGAGATCGTCCTGGGTGGCGGTGTACATCCCCGCCCAGCGGGCGAGGGCGCGCACGCGGGTGATGCTGGTGGTGTTGCCACAGATCGCCTTCACCCCGGGCGGGAGGGCACCGGGCATGCCCGCGTCGCCGCCGCCGGTGTGGGACGGGACGATGCTGGACAGCCAGCCGTCGAGCTGGTCGAGGGCCTGCATGGCCAGCGGCTGGGAGTTGATGGTGCCCGGCGTCCAGTCCAGGTAGCCCGAGGTGGTGCCGTTGTTCAGCGGCAGGTACTCGGTGGACTGGCCAGTCAGCAGCTTGTCGAGGCCGTCGAAGCCGTCGTCCGTGGAGGTGTCCCCGGAGATGAACTGCTCCTGGGCGCGGGTGCGGATCGAGGTGAGGAGCTGCTGGGTCTGGAAGTTGATCTCGTTGGTGGCGGCGTCGCCGAGGCGGGCCAGGGCCCGGTCGATGTTGAACGAGCCGCCGAGGGGCTTGAGGTCGACGGTGTAGCGGGCCCGGGTCGCCTGCGCGGCCGGGTACTCCTCGTTGAACTTGCGGAACTGGGCCGGCCGGGCGGCGGTGAGCCGGGTGTAGCCGTAGGTCAGGGTTCCGCCGCCAGTGCCCGGGGTGACGGTGTCGTCCCAGACGATCTGGTCCAGGAACCAGCTGTAGCGGCGGAGGTTGTCGATGACGGCGTAGTCCACGTCGGACTGGGTGTTGACCGCCGCCTGAGCGAGCGTGACGGGCATGGGTGCCCTCCTGTCAGGTTGTGCCGTAGTGGCTCTTGAGTGCGGCCCCGAGGGAGGTGGGGCGCTGCTTCGTGGTGGCCTCGCCGGTCCCGCCGGAGAGGTCGGTGCCGCTGCGGCCCGCCTGGGGCACGGTGCGGAAGTTGGGGTTGGCCTCGACCGCGGTCTTGATGGCGGTGTCGAGCTCGGTGGCGAAGTTCTTGGCGGCCGGGTCCAGGGCGCTGATGGCCTTGGCGAACGCGCGGGAGTCGAGCAGGGCCGCGGTCTTCGCGCCGTGCTTCTCTGCGGCGGTGTGGACGGCGAGTTCGACGTCGCGCTGCCTGAGCGCGGTCTCCAGTTCGCCGATGCGGCCGGTCTGAGTGCTGATCTGCTCGGCGAGCTTCGCCGGGTCGGGCGGGGTGTCGTCCTTGACGAGGCCGAGCGCCTTGCCGATCTCCTGGGCGAGGGTGTTGCGCGCCTCCTGGGCGGCGTTGGCCTTCGCGGTGGTGCGGTCCTTGGCGGCCTCGCCGCGGGCGGCGGTGAGGTCCCGCTCCAGGCGGGCGATCTTGTCGGCGTCGGACTCGCCCGCGGGTGCGGCCGGGGACGCGGGCGGCGGGCCGGGCTTCGGCGGCTCGGCCACCGGGGCGGCCGGCGTCTGCGGCTCAGCGGCCGGCGCGGCGGGGGTGCCAGCGGCGGCGCCTTCGCCCTCGCCGTTGCCACCCGCGATCGGGTAGATGGGACGGCCGTCGGCACGGAAGCCGAGCACCGTCCCGGCAGCGTGCCGGGCGAGCGGGTGGCGGAAAGGGGCATGCATGATCGGCCCTCCTGGGGTCGGTCGCAGGGAACGCCCGCACCCGGCGGGCGAGTTGGAGACGACGGGCCTACCGTCGAGACATGAGCGAGATCAGCGCAGAAGAGCTGTTGGAACGCATCCGGAAGGCTCGTGGCTGGGCGAGAGCCATGGCGGACCATGCGGAGCAGGAAGCCAGCCAGGGCCCAGCTGCGGCAGATCCCAGCAGCCGCTTCAGTGGCGCTCTGGTGGGATTGGCGTACGGCGCGATAGCGATGGCTCTCGACGAGATCGTTGACCCAGGAACGCACACCCGGGACCCGGGCTAGCGGGCAGCGCCGATCTGCTCGCGCGCGGGCTTGCGCCGCAGCTGCTTCGCCGCCGTCAGCTCCCGGATCCGCGCCTGGTACGCGCGCACCCGGGCGCCGGCCGCGCGGCGGGCGTCATCGTCCAGCGCGGCTGCCTGCCGCAGCTTCCAGGACCGGACCTGCCGCTCCAGATACCGCTGACGCTGGGTGTCCTCGTACGTCGCACCGCCTGGGTGCGACACCCGAGCCGGAGGCTTCGTGACCCCGGGCAGGTACAGGCTGATGTTGTGGCGGCAGTTCGGGTGCAGCAGCCCAGCCGCGCGCGCCTCGGCGAGGGAGCCGGCCACCGTGACGGTCACCTGGCGGCCGTCCTCGATCGCGTGCTCAACCGTCACCGTGTGCGGGCCGTCCGGCCCATCCAGCGTGAGGACCTTGCCCTCCCACGGCGCACACAGCGGGCACTCCAGCGGCGCATCCGACACGATCACCAGACGCTGGCCAAGGGCCCGCAGCCGGTCCGTGTGACCCTCGATCGCAGCCCGGCCAGTCGCCGAGCGGACCGCCATCTCCGCGTACGACGCCATGCCCCAGTTCCGGCCGGCCCGGTCGGTGAACCCGGTGACCCCGCGCGCGGCGAACCCGTTCAGGGCCCGCTGGGCGGCCTGGCGGCGGGTCTGTGTGCCCAGCAGCACCGTGCCGGACGCCCGCGTGATGACGGCCCGGTAGATGTCCGGGACCGCCCGCAGGATCCTGCGGTACACCGGCTGCTGCTCGGCCACCGCCGCGTTGGCGAGCCGGTCGGCGGCTGCGGCGTTTGGCAGGTCCCGGAGGGCCGCCGCGCGCTGACCCTCCGGGAGCATCATGTCGGCCACCGCCGCCCGGTCACCGCGCCGGTAGGCCTCGGTGACGGCGTCGCGGATCGCCCCGTCGGCGTCCCGCTGGAGCGCGTCGACGGTCCGGCCAACTGCGGCCCGCAGGGCGCCGAGGGTGCGGAGCTTGGCCTCGGCCCACCCGGGCAAGCCGATCCCGGCCGCCAGCGCGGTCGCGAGGCGCTCCAGCAGCGACCGTTCGGCCTCCGCGTACAGCTCGCCGACCTCGCGCGCGAGGTCCTCACCGTCAGCCGGGGAGATCGGCACGCCGGCCACCCCCTGTCGGTCAGGTCAGGCCAGCGCCGCCAGCGCCGAGGAGGACCGGGTCCGCTTCCGGGCCGAGGCCCTGCTCGGCGGTGATCCGGTCGGTCTCCTCCTTGACGGCGGTGTCGTCCCAGTCCGGGTGCAGCATCTGCACCTTGACCTGCGTCGATGCCGCCCGGGCCTGCTCCAGCAGGCTCAGCGTCTCCGCCACGACCTTCGGGTCCTCCTGCACGGAGTCCTCGAACGTCACCGTCGGCGGTTCCAGCGACAGGCCGGCGACCTTGAACTGGTCGCCGGCCATCACGCCGAGCCACGCCGCGGTGATCTGCGCGAGGCCGTACTGCTCGTACAGGGCCTTGCGGGCCCGGGTCGACATCGAGCGTCCCTGACGGGCCTTGATCTCGGTGGCGGTGACCGCCTGCCCGTCGCTGACCTGTCCGAACGTCGCCGCCGAGTAGCCGGCCTGACGGACCGCCTGCTCGGTGAGAGCCTGCGCGGTCCGTTCGTGCTCAGCCACCCGGATCGCGAACTGGGACAGGGTGATGCCAGCGCCAGCCGTGGGCGGGATGTTCAGCTCGGCGTAGACCTCGCGGTCCAGATCCGCGCTGACGCCCCGCCCTGGGCCGTTGCTGGTGAGGTACTGCTGGTCCAACAGGATCCGGCCCTTGCCGAGGCGGATGTCCCGCATCCAGCTGGACCAGGTCTCGTCGAGCTGGTCGAAGATCCCTTCGATGCCCTGATAGTCGGACTGGCCGAGGTACTCCGCCTGCGGGATCCCGGGCCAGCCCCTGGCGGGGCGGCAGTTGGGGACGTGAGCGGCCGTCAGGAGCTTCGTCCCGGTGGCCACTTCGCGGGCGAGGTCCTTGGTGGCCGGCTGGGCAGTGAGCGGCTGGGGCATGCCGAGGTGATCCTCCGTGCCCTCGTACAGGCCGTGCAGGATCACGCCGGATTCGTGCCGCTCCAGGTGGCGCCACACGGTCTGGCCCTCGACGGCGACGACCTGCCAGAACGTGGCGGCGGTCAGGACGCCGAAGGTGAACTCGGGGATGGCGCAGTCCCCACCGACGACGCTGATCCAGGGCGTGGGGCGGACGGCCTGGTTCCAGACCACGCGGTAGTACTTGTTGCCCATCGCGGCCGAGCGCTCGCCGCCCTCCACCAGGGTGGGGAACAGGCTGCCGTCCATCAGGTCGTCGAGCGCCTGTTGGGTGGCGGTGGCGGTGGCGGTGAGCTTCGGCGGTTCGGAGAACAGCAGGTCGGAGGAGGTGCGGGCGATGTCGGCGGCGAGGGGGATGTGGAGCTTGGCGCGGCGCTCGCCGGCGGCGGTGGGCTGGCCCCAGAACCAGCGGGAGAAGCGGCCGACGATCCCACCGCGGTACTGCGAGGGCCGGTTGACGGCGCCCTTGACCGCGCGGTTGGTGTAGCGGTCGGCGATCAGGTCGGGGTTGGAGGAGTACCAGGCGGCCCAGTCGGCGTAGGAGTTGAGGATGACCGGGTCGGTCGGCGGCCAGTGCTGGTCGCGGTCAGGCAGCGGCACCGGGCACCTCCTGACGCAGGTCGGGGTCCATCCGGTCCGCGCGCCGGGTCAGCGCTGCGACGTTCTCGGGATCAGGCTCGGTGGCCGCCATCTGCCTAAGGCCAGCAGCCACCCGCCGCATGAACGGAGGGCACTGGGCCAGGGCCTGATCCTCACCGTAGGTGCGCGCGTAGGAGCTCCTGAACTCCTCGTAGGACTGGGCGGTCATGCGGCGGCCTCCAGGTCGTTGGGGATGAGGCCGCGCCAGGTGTGCGAGGTTGAATGCAGGGCGTATCGAAGTGCGTCACATGAGTGATCGTTGATCTTCAATGGCTTGTCCTCGCCCCGCTCGGCCGCCGCGTCATCCCACGCGTAGCCCGGCAGCTCGTCCAGCAGACCGGCACAGGAACGGTGGACCGACACCAGCCCCGAGGCCAACGCCACGGACACCGAGCGGATCCCGTCCAGCACGTCGTTGACGGCCGGCGCGACCCCGGGCACCCCATCCGCCCACAGCTGGGTGGAGAACGACGCGGCCGACGGGTCGACGAACACCCACTCCGGGCTGGCGGCCTGCTCGTTGAGCCAGCGGCGGACCTGTGTGGAGTACTGGGCGTCGGTCAGCTGCTGGCGGGCGAGGCGGGAGTCGTGCCGGTACTCCGAGGTGATGTACAGGCGCCCGTCCGCGCCGGCGCCGAGCAGCAGCGCGGAGAGCGGGTTGACGGTGCCGTAGTCGATGCCGACGGCCATCCAGCGGGTGATCTGCGGCAGCAGGTCGACGACCATGTGGTCGGGGTCCCACATGTCGTAGATCGCGCCTTCGGCCTGGACCCAGGCGCCGTCGATGAAACGGCGGTACCACAGGCCCACGTACTCGGCTTTGAGGGAGGCGACGTAGTCGGGGGCGAGCGAGGGGTTGTCGTCGAGGGTGAAGTGCCAGGACCGCAGGTTGAGTTCGCCGGCGCGGTCGAGGAACTTCTTCTTCAGCCAGTGCCCGGGGCCGTCCGGGTTGGTGGTGGCGAACAGCCGGGCGCCCGGCACGCTCAGGCGGCCGAGGAGCTGGTTCCAGAACCCTTCCGGGATGAGCGTGGCCTCGTCCACATACGCCAACGAGGCGGTGAGGCCACGGAGTCGGCCCTCGGACCTGCTGTCGTTGGCACCGATGAGGTGCACGACCCGGCCGAGGATGACCGCAGTGGGGGCGCCGGTGGTGTGCTTGATCTGGCGGGCGATCGGCCCGAACAGGGCCTCGTCCATGAGGGGTTCGAGGGCGTTGCGCTCGATGGTCTGCAACGACTTGCCGACCATGACGATCAGGCCAGACGACGGTGCTGTGACGACGGCGATCAAGAACGCCAGGAGCGATGCGATGGTCTTGCCGGAGCGGACCGCGCCGGACCAGACGTTGATGCGGGCGGTGGCGTGCGCGATCGAGCGGAGTTGCTTGGCGGAGAGGACGAACTGGTCGAGCATCAGTCCTCCCCGGCGTCGGCCTCCTCCACAACCCGGCGGATGCCCTCGGCCAGGGCGCCGAGCACAGAGCGGGCTTCGGACGCGCCGTCACCAGCGTCAACGGCCTCCAGCTTCGCGGCGGAGGCGAGGTAGCTGCTGATGGAGTTGGCGAGGTTGCGCTCGTCCTGCGCCGGCGGATTCGGCGCCTCGACTTCCTCGGGCCCTTCGGGGCCGGACAGGTGGTAGGTGTACGTGTCGGATTCGAGGCGGTCGAGGACGGCCTCGGACCGGCGGTACAGCCGGTCGACGATCGCCTGCCGTCTGATCTTGTGGTCGATCTGGATGGCCCGGGTGGCGGCGATGACCTCGGGTGCTCGCTCGAAGGTCCCGCCAGCGTCGGCGACGACGCGGGAGATGGTGCCAGCGCCGATTTTGGTCTGGCGGTTGATGTCGTTCCGGGAGACACCCTCAGCGTGGAGTTCGAGGATCAAGGCCTGTTCCGCCTCGGTGAGTGGGGCGTGGCGGTCGGGCCTGGCCGGCTCGTCTACGCCCATGAGCTGCCTCCCCACACCTTCGTCGGCTTGGTGACCCAGGCGGATCCGTTCCAGGTCTTGAGGGTCTTGGTCTGCCAGGCCGAGCCGGACCAGACCTTGACGGGCCGTCCGGGACTGGCGGGCGGGGTGTCGTCCACGGAGACGTCGAGCCAGTACCGCGAGGAGTTGAACGTGTCGGTGGGCAGCGACAGGGTGTTCGGCGACTCGCGGTAGGTGTTCGAGCCGTACTTGGCGTTGCCGCTGGCTGGTGCGGTGATGATCCCCACCGTGCGATCGGCGGTCATGGTGTTCTGGGTGAAGGTGAAGCCGCCGCCGGGGTGGTAGATGACCGCCATGTACCGGGTGGCGTCGGTGCCGTCGTAGGTGGTGAGGGCGAGCGGGGTAGCGAGGGTGACGGAGTTCCATGCGCCGAGTGTTCCGACCACGCCGAAGCTCGTGTCGGGGGTGAGGAGGGCGCCGTCGGAGAGGCGGTAGATGCCGCCGCGGCGGACGTTGTTGTCGCCGTCGGTGTTGGCGCGCCAGAACCAGAGCTTGGTGGCCCAGGCGGTGGTGCTGACGCGGAACTCCATGCCCACGCTGATGCCGTCGTTGGCGGCGGCGCCGTCGTTGGCCCAGTTGGCGGGGCCGGTGAACCCGGAGTAGACGCGGACCTCCGTCATGGCTCACCGCCTACGTGGTGTCGATCCAGACGTCCCCGGTGGTCGGGCTCGATGGGGCGGACGACGCGACGGTGATCTTGGGTGTGGTCGCGACCTTGAGGCCGGACCCAGGCCAACTGCCGCTCGCCTTCGGGCCCCAGATGACGATGAACCCGGAGCCCGCGGTGTCGATGTACCAGTCCCCGTCGATGCCGGTCCCGGAGCCCGGATTGCCGGTGCCGTTGAGGACGGCGTTGCCGCGCGGGCCCTGCGAACCGGTCGCTCCGGTGGCGCCCGTCGCGCCTGTGGATCCGGGGTTGCCCTGCGGCCCCTGACTGCCGGTTGCCCCAGTGTTGCCGGTGTCGCCCTTCGGGCCCTGGGCGCCCGTGGCGCCGGTCGCGCCCGCGTTGCCCTGGGGGCCTTGCGCACCGGTCGCGCCGGTCGCCCCTGCGGCCCCCGTGTCGCCCTTCGGACCTGCGGGCCCCGTTGCTCCGGCCGGACCGGTCGCCCCTGCCGGTCCCTGCGGGCCGGCCGGTCCGGTGGCGCCGGGCGGGCCCTGCGCGAACACGTAGTCCCCGGTCGCCGGGTCCACCGAGATGAGCTGGCAGATGTCCACCGTCGGCGCGAGGTCCGCGGTGATGAGGAGGTGACGGTCGATCAGCTGGCAGCCGTCGAGGATGACGACGAGGTGCGTGGTCACCCCGGTCGGCTGGATGCCGGGCTGATCGCACGCGGGCCAGACCACGCTGAACCGGCCGTCGGCGTCGAGTGGTGCGGCCACGCCGCCAGCCAGGAGGAGCGTGTCGTCCACGAGGGACAGCAGGGGTGCGTCGGGGGTGAGGTAGGCGGTGCCGGTGCAGGGGGCGCCTGCGGGGTGGTCGACGTGGCCGGTGATGGTGACGGTGGCGACGCCAGGCGGGAGCGACATGGTGCCTCACCCCTCGTAGCTGGCGCGGAGGTTGGCGGCTGCCTGTTCCAGGGCGTCGGCGATGTCGAGGGTGGTCAGGGTGATCATGCCGTTGGCGTTGGCGTTGGCGTCGGCTTCGAGCTCGATGGTGCCGATCTCATGCTCAGCGCCGCTGCCCACGCGCAGGTAGACCGGGATGCTGCCGGTTGCTGCGGCCACGGGTTCCTCCTCGGCGGGGTGCGGTCAGGTGCGCGGTGGCCAGGACCAGTGGCCGGGGGTGGGCTCGGCGGCGTAGGGCACGTCCTCGTCGAAGAGCAGGCCGGTCGGGTTGAGCACGGCGAGGCTGGCGATCCACTGCGGCTGGCCCTCGTGGTCGAGGGTGCCGTTGGGACAGCCGTCGTAGGGCTCGGCGGTCAGGTACTCGGGGACGGCGGTGATGATCGCGGCGCGCGGCAGGGGCCGGTAGCGCTGGGTGCCGTCGGGGAGGATCGGGCTGCCGTGGCTGGTGTAGTGGACGGTGCGTCCGATGGTGGGCTGCACGGCGGTCCTCCGGAAGTTGGTGGCGGCGCGGGCAGGGTGCGTACTCCTGCGCTGTCCGGACGCTGCATCAGCTGGTCCGCGCCGCCTGCATGGGGCGGCCCGCCGCAGGGGGGTGACGGCGGGCCGAGGCTGGGAACGGCGAGGGCCCCGCAGCTACTGCTCAGCTGCGGGGCCCTCGGTCTGTGGTCTGTCGTCCGCCCGGTTGTGTCCGGGCACGCGGGACGTGGGGCCAGGGTACGAGATGATCAGCGGGACTTCAACTGATCAGCCCGCGATAGCGAACTGGCGCTCCGGGTAGTCCGCCAGCTCCGGCTCGTGCTCCTCGACCTCGGCGCGGATCCTGCCTCGGATCGTTCCGCCGGTCAGCTGGCCGTGACCGGCGGCCTGGAGGGCTGCACGCATCTCGGCGGTGCCGGGCCGGTATCCACTGTCGTAGAGCGGGCGGACGACGGCGGCGCGGTCGTCCCGGTAAGCGATCGGCTTCCGCGCGGGCATCGGGGGGATCGCGGGGGCGCTGGCCTGCGTCAACTCGGTGGTGGCCGGGTCCAGCTGTGACGCGGCGGGCTTCCGGCGGGACCACCAGCGGGGCTTCGGCCCAGGGGCCGGCGCGGGCGCGGCGAGCGCCCGGAAGATCTGCCGCATCAGCGCGGTGAACGCCAGCAGTGCCGCGGTCGGCGGGATCGCGGCGACGACCTGGGTGATCGGGTCGACCTTCCCCACCGAGACGACGTTCAGCACGATGGAGCCAGCGGAGCCGAGGGCGACGAGGCCGATCGCGAACCAGTCGACGCGGCGGAGCAGGCTCGCGCGGAGGACGAGGAGTTCGCCGACGACGATGAAGCTGTCGAGGGTGGCCGGCCAGGCCCAGGCGCGGGGCCCGCTCAGGTGGTGGTCGGTCGCGAGGTCGTGGAGGGCTTCGTAGGAGAGCCAGAAGGCGACGGCGGTGAGGCCGATGGTGGCGAGGGCTGCGGCGATGGCGAGGCCGAGGGCGGCTCGGGCGCGGTCGGGGGTGGCCGTAGGGTGTGCGGTAGCCATGGGAGTTGCGTCTCCGGTGGTTAGGGCCCGCCGGGAGAGTTCGAGTCTCCCAGGTGGGCCCGCTTCGTGTGTGCCGACATCGTACCGGTGGCGTGCGTCAACATGCCCGGCCTGCTGCGGAGTTCAGCAGGCCGGGCGCGTTGGGTCAGGCGTCGGCCTCAACCCACTTGGTGACGGTGACCTCGCGTTCCTCGACGGCGGTGGCGGTGACGGTGTCGCCCCACCAGCCGTGGTCGTCGGGGTCGTAGTCGCCGAACTCGTGGTCACCGACGTCCATGCGGGCCTCGTATTCGACGGCCCAGGTCCGGCCGTCGTGCTGGAAGATCACGCGGCGGCTGGCGGTGTACTTGAGGTTTCCGAGGTGCTCGTCCGCGAGGACGTGTTCGGGGAACTCGTCGGGCTCGTCGGGGTCGTCCGGGGGGAGGTCGAGGGCGCGGAGCTCGGCGATGGTGAAGTCGCGGGTGATGCGTGCCATGGGGTCATCCTGTCCGAACTGGTCGTGCTGGGTGGGTGGTTCGGTGGTTCAGGCTCCGGGTGCCCAGTCGGTGCGGTAGTCGGGGTGGTGGGCGTACGGCAGGGCGAGGCACCGGATGGCGTGCTCCAGCCCGTACTCCTGGCCGCCATCGACTCCGTCCGGGAGCGACGGTCCGGCGTTCCTTCGGGCCCAGTGCTCGTACTCGGCGAGGATGCGCCGCTTGGCGTCGACCTCGGCGAGAGCGGATGCCGGGTCCCAGCGGGCGATGTGCCGGGCATGGGCGGTGTCGGTCGTCTCGGCGATGCCGTCGGAGCCGTTCTCGCCGGTCACGACCCAGACGCCGAAGCCGATCGCCCTGGGATTCTTGTGCAGCTCGATGTCGCGGGTCTTCTTCGCGTCCTCGATCGTCCATTCGGCCCCTTCGGCCGTGTGGGCGGTCAGGTGGTCCTCGTCGAGGCGGGCCCGCAGGAACGCCACCAAGTCGTCGTTGCTCATACCGTCATCCTCTCAGCGGTGCAGGGGTGTTGGGGCGGGGGTGGTCAGAGATCGGGCACCCAGTCGGGGTGGCAGTCGGGGTGGCTGCGGTAGGGGAACGCGAGCGCGCGCAGGGTGAGCTCGGCCTGCGCTTGGCGTTCTGGCTCCGCCCCGCGGGTGGCGATGTCCGCGCACATGGTGAGGATGTACTGCTTGGCCTTGACCTCGGCGAGGACCCGGGCCGGGTCGTGGCGGGCGATGTGCGGAGCGATGGCCTGCCCGCTGAACTCGATGTCCTGCCCACGCCAGTGCCGATCCCGCTCGTAGGGCGTGTGGAACTCGGGCGGCCACCAGAGCACCGTCTCGCCGAACTCCTCGTCCAGATGCCAGGCGGCGCTCGCGTTCCTGCTCGCGGTTCGCGCGATCTGCTCGTCTTCGTCGAGGCGGGCCTGCAGAAACGCCGCCAGGTCGTTGCTCATGTCGTCATCCTCGCAGTGGCGGTGCGGTGTTGGGGTGGGGCCCGCCAGCACCACGCTGGCGGGCCCGTTGACGCACGTCAGGCGGCGGTGATCTGGTCGATCATGCCCGCGATCGTCGCGGTCGCCCCGCACTGCTGGCACTCCAGCCGGTCCTCCCCGCCCGCGCCCGCGACGATGTCGAGCTGCCCGCCGCACCCGCACGGGAAGTTGGTGACCGCCCGGCGCTCGGTCTCACCCAGGGCCCGGTCAAGGCGCTGCCGCACCGCGCGGGCCACGTACGCCACCTGCCGACCCTCGGCGTAGGTCAGAGCCCGGTGCGGGCCGGCCGGGCCGTCGAGGCGGTCGGCGAGCCAGGCGGCGGCGTGCTCGGCGGTGCGGGGGCCGAGGTTGAAGCGCCAGCGGCGCGCGTCGGTGCGGTCCCGCTCGGCCATCGCGGCGGTGGCCAGCGCGATGTCGCGGGCCCGCTCGTCGAACGGCGAAGCCGCGTGCAGGGTGAACGGGGCGCGCTGGACGGCGCTCGCGATCTGGTCGGCGAGCTCCAGCAGTTCGGCCTCCATCTCCACCAGGGCGTCCAGCACGCCGACTCGGAGCGGGGCCGGCCGGGTGCCGGGGGCGAGGGCGGTTCGCTCGGCGCGCTCGACGGCGGCCTGCTGGTGCAGCAGCTCGGTGGCGTCCGGGTCGTCCTGGTCGAGGTCGGCCTGGTGGTCGGCGAGGCGGCCGGCGGGGGGCCAGGTCTGGGGGGTGCGGGTCTGGAGGAGTTCGCGGAGGTCGGTCCAACGGTCGGCGATGGTGCGGAGGTTGGCCTGGGGGGTGGTGCTGGTGGTCACGTCGTACTCCTGTGCTGGTGGCGTAGGGTGTGAGCACCGTGTGGGGCGTCCCTGGCTGGCAGGCTGAGGGGGCGCCCCGCTGTCGTGTCCGGGGTCAGTGGGGGTTCGGTGTTCCGGCGCCGCAGAGGTTGCAGGCGAAGCCAGCAGGCGGCTCGCCCTCGCAGATGGCGCACGGCATGTCGCTGAGCAGAGCCTCGGGCGGGATCTTGAACACCTGAGCGGTGGCGACTACTTGGTCGACGGTGATCGCGGTTGCCTTGCCGGTCTCCTGCTTGGCGATGGTCGAGCGGGCGATGGGGTGGCCGTTGGCGGTCAGGGCGTCGGCTAGGGCCTGTGCGCTCATGCCGTCGGCGAGGCGGTGGCGGCGAATGCGGGCGATCACTTCAGCGGAGGTGGGCTGGGTCGTCATGGTGGCCTCTCTGGGGCGTTGACGTGCGTCAGCGGGGGCAGGGGCGGCCGGGGTGGACGGGCTGCGTGCACCCGGCGCAGGCCATGTATGTACCGGGCTGGGCGGTGCGCGGGCCGGTCTTCTCGGCGGTGGTCTTCGGCCGGGTGGCGCGCTTGGCGACCCACCAGATACCGAGGGCGACGGCGGACACCGGCCAGAGAATGCACGCCCCGGCGCCGATGAGGACAGCCTCGATGGTGTCGGTGGTGGGCTTGCCCTGCTGGTCGGTGTGGCGGGCGGCGAAGACGGCCACACCGATCCAGACGAGGAAGGCGGCAGCGATGTAGGCGATGGCGTACGAGTTCGGGATGTCGCCGCTGTTGCTGGGGGTGTGGACGGGGGTGGGGATGATGATGGGGGCGTTCAGCATGATGGTCTCCTGGGGCGTGGACGTGCGTCAGCTGGCCGGGTCGAGCCAGGTGGTGCCGCTCCTGTCGGCGTGGGCCCCGCTGTGGCCGTGCAGGTAGAGGCAGCCGATGCCGACACGCGGGGGCAGGAGGGGCGCCGCGCAACGGCCGGGCGTGGGCGCCTGGTTGATCTCGGTGACTCGGCGCGCGATCCGCTCGACCTGGTCCCGGTGCCGCTGGGCCTCGCGGGCGGATCGGGCGGTCCGGGTGGCGGAGACGATGACGGTGGCGAGGGCGATGAGGGCGAAGGCGAGGGCGGCGATGCTGCTGGGCATGGTGGGCTCCTGACGTGCGTCAACGGGCGATGAACGGGTGCTTGTGGAGGGTGCCGAGGCCGTCTTCCGCGCAGGTCCGGCAGGCGTCGGGGGTGTGCGCGGCGGAGGCGTGGCTGCAACGGCACTTCTCGGAGGGGTCGTTCGGCACCCACTCGGCCTTGAGGCTGCCGACCGGGGGCTGCTTGGAGTACCGGCCGAGTGCCTCCCCGATCGCCGTCCAGAGCCCCTCGAAGTCGGCGTTCCTGTCGCCGCGCCCACGCCACCGATCGCGCGCCTCACGGACCGCGCCGATCGTGGCTTCGGCGGCCTTCAACCGCTCCTCCGCGTTGGGCGGTTGGACGTGCTGGCTGAGTCGGGCGGGGGGCTGGTGGCAGTCGCAGAGCCTGTCGCCGTCCGCGCAGGGCCAGCACAGCAGGTGGCCGAGGAAGTTCTCGTAGAAGGTCGGACGGCCGGGGTCGAGGCTGCCGCACTCGCAGCAGTGCGGCGCCGGGTCGGGCTTCTCGCAACAGTGGCCGTCGCAGGAGGTGAACGTGCCGCACTCCGGGGCAGGCTCGGGTCCGTCTGCGGGCTGCGGGAAGGCCAGTTTGGCGAGGTCGGCGGCGAGCTGACCCAGCATGACCTGGATGCCGTTCAGGGCGGCCTCGTAGCGCTGTCTGGGTGTGGTCACGGGGTGGTCTCCTTCGGGGTGTTGGTGCGGCGGGTGGCTCGGTCTGCTGCTCGGCGTGCGGCGCGGTTCGGCCGGGGCTCGGGTGCGTCGTCGGGGACAACCCGCTCGATACGGCCCTGCTCGCAGTCCCAGGTCGCATAGTGGGTGCCCCACGTCAGGCCCGGGCGCGGGGTGTGCTCGGTGGCCACGGTCTACTCCTCGGGGTCTCGGTCGCCGAGCGCGGCAGCGCGCATGAGGGCCAGGAGCAGGACCAGCACGGTGAGGCCTCCGCCCCAGAGGCCGGCCGTCCACCAGCCGCTCACGACCGCTCCCCGTACGGATCGGCCTTGTGCGCCTCAGCCCAACGGCGAGCGTCGTCGTGGTCGCCGACGTTGTCGGAGTACGCCGAGCAGTCCTCACAGCTGACGTTCAACTCGCCGTCGTCCTCGAAGGTGTACGAGTTGTGCGTCGGCTCGGGCGGGGCCGCACCGATCGCCTTGTAGACCTGAGCGGCGAACATGGGAGCGCACGGGACGGCGGGCACCCAGTGCTCGCCGTCGTACACCTCGCAGCAGGTGGGCTGGGCGAGGCACTCGGCGCGGTGGGCCTCGACGATGTTGCGTTGCTGCTTCGCCCGGGTGCGGGCGGAGGCCCACGCCGCGCAGTAGCGGGCGGCGTCCGCCTCGGCGCGCTCGGCCCGGTGCTTGAGCTCCCTGTTGGCGCGCTCGGCCCCGCCGGCGCTGCGGCGGTCCCGTTCACGGTCGGCCTGGTCGAGTTGCCAGAGGTGGATGAGGTGGTTGCCGTCGGAGGCGTTCATGGATCCGGCGCCGCGGCGGACGAGGCGGTCGAGGACTTCGCGTTCGGTGCGGGTGAGCGGGGGTGTGGTGGGGCGGCGGCGGGTCACTGCGGGTTCCCCTTCGCGGCGAGGGCGATCGCGGCCCACGCCTGGGCGAGGGCGACCGCGACCTGGGCGTTGTCGCGCGCCTCGGCGGCGTACCGGAGCTGGTCCCGGTCGTCGGGGCTGTACGAGACGTGGTTGGTGGCGTGGCGGGCGGCGTCGTCGGCGCGCTCGGCCCAGTCGGTGGCCTTCTGGAGTGCGCGGTCGTGGAGCTTCATCGGTTGGTCTCCTGGCGGGCGATGTGGGTGGCGATGGCGAGGCGGGCGGCCTTGTCGAGGCGCGGGAGGCCGGGCCTGCGGGTGCGGAGGTGGCGGATCGGCCAGTCCAGGTCTTCGGTGGTGGTCGGCTGGTCGACGTGGACGGTGATCTCGCTGATGCCGGTGACGGGAACCCAGTTGGTGCCGTCGTGGGTCTGGAGGTTGCCCCAGCCGGTGCCGGGCTCGAAGGGGCTCACTCGGTCACCTCCGCGGGCTCGTGGACGGGGATGCCGGCGGCTGTGGCGCGTCGCATGCAGTTGCGGGTGCCGGGTGAGCGGCCGAGGGGGAACGCGAGGCACAGGTCCGCGCCGGCCGCCACCATGGCGTGGTTGCGCAGGGGCCCGGCGGCCGGGCCGTGGGCGTTCCAGTTGGCGATGTGGACGTCGAGGGGGACGCGGTGGTCGGTGGCCCACTGGCGGGCGTGGTGGTCGGCTCCGGTGGGGCAGTCGCCGACGACGATGATCAGGTTGTCGCCGTGGGTGGCGAGTTGGGCATCGAGGGCTTGGCGGATGGGTGTGGGGTTGGGCCAGTTGCGGGCGCCGGTGACGAGGACGCGGGTCATTTCGTCTCGCCCTTCAAGCAGTTGGGGCAGGTGACGGGCCCGCCTACGGGGTGCATCCGGAAGGCCCACTTGGTCTTGCCGCACAGGGTGGTGAGGCGGCCGGGCATGGTGGCGGAGGGTTGGGCGGCGTGGGCGTGGTGGCCGCCCCGGACGCGGACGATCAGCGGGCGGGTCACTCGGCCACCTCGGCGAGGAGCTGTCGGGCGACGGCGAGGGCGTGGTGGTCGGGGCCGACCTGCTCGGCGTCCTCGGCGGCGGAGTCCAGCCAGTCGGCGAGGGCGGTGCCGACGCCGGGGTGCATCAGGGCGATCCAGTCGGCGTCGACCAGGGCCTGAGGGTCCTCAGGGGTGCCGGTGGAGGCGACGATGGCGTTGCCGTACTCGGCGGGGGCTCCGACGAACTCCCGGTTGAAGTGGGGGTGGGCGTTCCAGACGACGTCGGGGTCGTGCGTCCAGGGGCCCGCGGTGACGCCGTCGGCCTGCTGGCGGAGCTTCTTGGCGGCGGCTCGGAGGGTCTGGGCGGGGGTGCGGTCGGTCATCGGGTGCTCCGGGGGTTGGGGCCGGCCGCCGTGGGGTGCGGCGGCCAGCGTGACGGACGGTCAGACGGCGGGCAGGGCCATCACGTGGCGCTCCCAGGCGGTGGCGAACCGGCCGAGCGGCGTGTCCGGGCGGCCGGTGCCCAGGTCCTGGCCGCACTGGCACTGGGCGATGAACTCGCAGTCGCCGTAGCCGAGGATGAGGGCGTGGCCGCCCTGCCAGGTGGCGGGGAAGTCGGGGTCCGGGTCGGCGGGGGTGTGGAAGGGCAGGTTGGTCATGGTGGGTGGTCTCCTGGTCAGTCGGCCGGACGGGCGGCAGGGGCGGGGTGGTCGTAGTCGATGAGGGCGTGGTGCGCGGCGTGAGCGATCGCGGTGCAGCGGCGGGCCGAGCGGGCGTCGAGGTGGGCGGAGAGGAGCGGGGCGAGCTGCTGGTGGAGGATCGCGATCCGCTCGGACGGCTCGAAGGTGAGGCACGGGGTGCTGGAGTACTCGGTGCAGTTCTCGCACTGGCAGCCGGCCGGGGTGTGTTCGGCGAGGGTGCCGCCGCAGTCGTCGCACCAGCAGCGGGGGCACCGGTCCGGGAGCTCGGGCTGCTGGTCCACGGTCAGACCCCCTCGGCGGTGCGGTGGTTGAGCCGGTCGATGACGGCCTGGATGGCGTCGGCGGCGTCGGGCTCCTCGAACACCAGCCGGTCGTTGATGGTCTCCAGCGAGACGGTGGTGTCGCGGACGAGCTCGCGCAGGCGGCGGACCTCGGCCAGCAGCTCGGCGCGGTGCTCGCTCACCGTCGGCGTCCCGATCGCCGGCCGCTCGAAGGTCAGCGTGAACTCGCCGCCGCCGTCCAGCTGGACGGGGACCTCAACGTAGGTGTCCGGCCTGGTGGACGCGGCGCGGACCACGTCCCTCACGTGCTCGTCCAGCGGGCGGCTGTCCATGGGCTGGATCATCCGAGGTCTCCGATCTGCTCGGCGTGGTCCTGGAGGGCCTGGACGGCGTGCGCTTCGGGGCCGTGGGTGGCGAAGAGCTGTTCCAGGGCGGCGGCCATGGCGGGGCTGATGAACACGTCGTGGGCGTTGAGGAGCCACCAGCCGGACTGGTCGGGGGTGATGGTGACCGGGGCCTGGTTGACGGCGTCGGTGTACAGAGTGTCGGGCTGCTGGGGCATGGTCAGGCCTCCGGGGCGGACGGGACGGCGGTCAGGCGGAGCAGGTTGCGGACGATCGCCCGGGTCTCCGCCACCGAGTAGCGGGACGGGCGGGCCGCGAGGTCAGCGCCGAGCATCAGCCACGCCGCGTCCGCGCCACCCGTGCGCATCCGGGTCCGGGTGCAGGTGAGGTGCCACCACTGGTCGCCGAAGCGGAGGATCTCCTCGCCGTCGGCGGGCCGGAGGTCGCAGCCGGGGCAGGTCTGGCCCTGCTCCCAGCCGTTGTCGTCCACGAAGGGGCCGGTGGATTCGGTGACGCTGAGCTGGAAGGTGGTGCGGGGCCGGTCGTCGGAGGTCCAGAGCGGAAGGTCCGGGGTGATGCTGGCGGAAGGTGCGGTGGTCACGATCAGACCTCCTTGGTGGACGAGGTGGGGTCGGCGAGGACCCGTCGGACGCTGGCCTGGGCGTGCGAGCAGCAGACGCCGCAGGGCAGGTGGGCGCCGGCCCAGGTCTTGACGGCGTCGAGCTGGCGGCGGGCGGCGGCCAGCTCGTCGCGGAGGGTGGCGAGCTCGGCGGGCGTGGTGGTGTTCACGTGGGTCTCCTGGGGGTGAGTCAGCGGGTCGGGGCGGCGGGGCGGACGGTGACCTGCCAGCCGGACGGCAGGTCGTGGCCGGGCCGGTCCGGATCCGGCGTGAACGCGGGCTGGTAGCGCAGGAGGTAGCCGCCGGGCGGACGAACCCCCGCGCCGTGGATGACCGGGCCGGCGTCAATCTCGCGGATGGCGCCAAGCGGCGTGAGACCCCAGTCCTCCAGGGCCCGGAGGGCGTCGGCGAGGGACTGCCAGAGGCCGTGCTCGATGGCGTCGGTCATGAGGTGGTCGGTGTCGCGATCCTGCGGGCTACGGGGCACGAGAGGTCTCCTGGGGGTGGTGCCGGGCGGCGGGCGCCCGGCCGGCGGGGTGACAGGCGGTCAGGCGGGCACGTGGTCGGGGCAGCGGTCACCGCGGCGGCCGAACGTCCAACCGCGCTCCTTCAGGTACCGGCGGAGTTCGCGCTGGGTGTCGACGCGGGTTGGGTGGCCCCACTCGGTGTCGCAGCGCTCGTCGTTCTCGTCGCGGTGGTCGCAGCGGCGGGCGAGGTAGGTCTCGGCGCTCATGGCGGGGCTCCAGCGGCTAGTTGGCGGGGTCGGGGTCGACGAGCAGCAGGCCGAGTGCCTCGCGCAGTTCGTTGTCGAGGAGGAGGGCTACGGGCTGGCCGTCGTTGGTGAGGCAGCACACGACGGTCGGGTCGTCGGGGTCGGCGGGGTTGGGGTCGATGACGGTGCGGTCCCAGTGGATGAGGATCGGGTCCATGGCGGGCTCCAGGCGGTCAGGCGGCGACGGCGGTCGGGGCGAGGGCGGTGAGGGCGTGACGGCCGATCAGCTCTGTGTACGCGGGCGGGATCGCCTCGGTGAGCTCCTCGCGGACGTCGGTCCACGTGATGCCCATCGCGGCCTGCATCTCCGGGACGGTGGCCTTGCCGCCGCCGTTGCCGTACGCGGCGACGTACGGGCCGTCGAACCACTCGCCGTGGCGGTAGCCGCGCACCCGGCCGCGGTGCTTGAGGTGCGGGGGCTGCGGCATCGACCAGCCGCCGAGCTCGAAGTTCCTGTGTCGGATCACGCCGAGGCCGAACATCTCCCCGCACAGGGAGAGGTCCTTGCGGATCGGGGCGCGACCGTCGGGCTGCTCGATCACGTACGGCCGGCCCGCCACGGCGAGCGCGGCCCGGGTCGCGGCGACCAGGTCCTCGTGCTCGGCGCCCCAGCCGCGGGAGGCGTTGGTGCCGACGGTGAGTGCGCACTTGGCCTGGCAGGGCGGGGAGGTGTGGATGAGCTGGTACTCGTGGCCGTGTTCGGCGATGAACTGGACGGCGTCGGCCTGGACGAAGCGGTGCGGGTAGTTGGGGCGGTCGACGATGTCGATGCCGGTGACGTCCCATCCGGCGAGGTGGTAGCCGTGGCCGGCCCCTCCGGCACAGCAGAAGGCGTCCAGCAGGCGGGGCGGTGTCACGGCGCTCATCCGATCTTGGTGATGGTCAGGGCGCCGTCGAAGCGGTTGGGCTCCCACTCGTCGCCGAGGTACAGCTCCTGGCCGCCGGCGTGCGAGCACTGACGGCACAGGTCCGGCTCGTTGTTCTGCTCCAAGGCGAGGGCGGCAATCTCCTCGGGGTCGGTGACGTCGTCGGGGACGTCGACCTCGACCACGGTGCTGGCGCTGGTGACGAGAGTGACGGTGTAGCGGGCCATCGTGGGTCTCCGGGGGCTGAGGGGCGGTCAGGCGGCGGTGTGGAGCCAGTCGTGGCCGGGCGGCGCGGCCGGCCGGGGCGGGACGTTCAGCAGCTGGGCGAGGCGGGTCTCCGCGGCGATGCGGGCGGCGTTGGCGTGCAGCCAGGCGGGGGTGCCGTACTCGGCGGCCCGCTCGGCCTGGGCGGCGGTCTCCCGCTCGTCCAGCAGGTCCTGCACGCGGTGGGGCCAGCCGGTCTGCGGGCCGGGGGTGCAGAGGTGCACCAAGCCGGCGGCAAGGATCTCGGTGGCAGTCACGGCGGGCTCCTTCAGGCGGGCTGTGGGGCGGAGGGTTTGGCCTACTTCTCAAATGTACATAGCGCCTTCATGTACATCAAGCCGCTTTGGTAATCTCGGCTCCATGGACACAAACCAGAGCGATCACCCGATCGCTGAAGCCCGCGCCAACCTGAGCGAACTCCTCGCCGGCGTCCGGCTCCTGCGCCGCGGCTACTTCCTCACCAGCCGCGGCAAGCGGGCCGCCGCGCTGGTGCCGGTTGAGCTCGGCGAGTTGGTGGACCAGGTCGGCGGGCCCGACCGGGCGGCGCAGGTTCTCCGCGATCACCTCGCTGGAGCCCCGCCTCAGCCCTGACCCGCCCTGCCCCGCGAGCTGCTCGGTGTCTGCCGTGCGGCTCTTCGTCGTGCCCGCCTCCGGGCGGTTGACGCTGGTCACAGCCCGAGGGCGGCGAACGCCCGGCGGTGCGCTGCCCGGCTTGCAGCGTCGTCGAGGTGGTCACCGTTCAGGCAGTGCGGGAACTCACACGCCGCCAGCACCAGACCCTCCGGCTCCCGACCCCAGCGCTCCCGGAACACGAAACGCGCCGCCGGACCACGCCAGTCACGGTGCAGCAGCAACGGCACACCCTTGTCCCGCGCCCCGGACCAGCCCACGTGCCCACCCGGTTCCTCAACGACCTGCGCGGCGAGCTTCAACGCCGGCGTCGCGTGGACCAGCTTCGGCCCGTGGACCGGCCGGGTGGTGGCGGTGTCGACCTGGTGGTCGGGGGCGACGCAGTGCCGCATGCCGCATCCGGGCTTGGCGTAGCCGGCGGGGTCGCTGCCGTGGTGGAGGCGGAAGGCGATTCGGCCAGCGGTGTACAGCTGGTCGCGGTAGCGCATCACGGGAGTGGCGGAGGAGGTGGAGGTGACGGGGCCGGTCCACTCAAGGTGGCCGCCGTCGACCTCGCGCGTGTTGGCGGTCCACTTCTGCTCCAGGGTGAGCGGCTGCGGGTCGGTGGGCGGGATGCCGAGGTCGGCGCGGAGGCGGGCGGGGATGCTCTTGTCGGCGCCGGTCTGCCGGCTGATGGCGGCGTTGGAGAGGCCCTGCCGGAGGAGAGTCTCGATGGTGTTGTGCTTGGGGTGTTGGCGGGTCACGGCGGGGTCCTTCCTTGGGTGTTGACGCTGGTCAGCGGGGGTGGGCTACTCGAACGTGAGGGTGAACTGGCCGGCGTCCTCCGTCGTGGCTCGCCGGGTGCGGGCTCGGGTTTCGCGGCGGTGGGCGGCGTCGTAGTTGTTGTGGCAGCCCTGGCACATCGCCCGGAGGTTGGCGGGGTCGCAGTTCTCCGGGGTGTGGTCGAGATGAGCGGTCGTCAGGACGACGATCTTGCGGGAGTCGTAGGCAGGCTCACCGTGCCGGTTCGGGCACCGGCCGGGGTGGGACAGGCGCCCGCACTCCCCGGTGCACTCGCACCGGCCGCCAGCGCGCTCGAACCGGATCGCCTTGCTGATCTCCGGCCAGTCCTTCGGGTAGCGGTCGCGGTTCTCCGGGCGGATCGGCATCAGGACCCGACCCCCTCGACCGGCTCCGGGTTCCGGCACACCGGGCCGTAGATGTGACCCATCGCCTCGTGGTCGATCCCGCAGTACCGGCGGCCGTTGAGCTTGTACGGCGCGGTGCAGGGCCACAGGTCCGCGGCGTGGGCGTCGCACCGGTGCAGGCCGATCCGCTGCTGGGTGGCGGGGGTGCCGCAGGTCGGTCCGGTCTCGCCGTCGCGGTGCGTGCAGTTCGACCAGAGCCGCCCGGGCGGCAACTGGCGGGCCATCACGACCCTGCCGCCGCTACTGCCAGCAGGCCGGCCAGCGCTGCCCGAGCCGCACCCGGCCCGTTGTCTCGGTCGAACCCCCGCGGACTGAAGGAGTCACCACTGATGTCGACCTTCAGTGCCCGGCCGTGCACGTAATCGAACTCCAGCCGGTCACCTGCCTGTTCGATCAGCTCCTGGGCCTGCTCGACCGCGATCGGCGCGGCGCCACGGGGGTTGAGGAACCCGAGGCCCTGCTGCTGGCTGGCGTTGTAGAGGGCGGCGAGGACGGCGGCCTTGTCGAGGCCGGTGATGTCGATGGTGGTCACGAGGGGCTCCAGGGGGTCGTGTGCGGGCGGGCAGGCGCGCGGGGCGGGTGTGGACCGGTCGGCCGCTGGCGGGCCGTCAGGTGTCGTTGGGGGTGGTGTCGCAGATGAGGCAGGTGGTGTATCCGCGTGCTGCCCAGTCGGGGTTGATGGGCTTGGTGCAGAGGGTGCAGATGGGTTCGGTGGGGGTGGGTGGTCCGTCCACCTGTCCCGAACCGAGGTTCGGGGACATGGGGACAGGTCCGGGTTCCACCTGCCCCAAGCTGTCCCCGGGCTGTCCGGGACAGGTTTGACCTGGCATTTCGTCAGGATCTGTCCCGGGGATGGGGACAGGTTTCGCCGGAGAGGCCGGGGACAGGTTTGGGGACAGGTAGTTTGGGGTGTTCTGTCCGGTTCGGGCCTTGCGGAGCCGGGTGACCTCGGCGAGGACGTCGTTCCGGACCGGGAGTTCGAGCCGGTTGCACTCGGTGCGGAGCTTGTCCCGGCCGTAGGTGTTGGGGACGCCGGCCTTGTCGAGGGCCTCGATGACGTACCGGGCGGTCCCGGGTTCGGCCGGCAGCGCGGACGGGTCGAGGGGCCGGAGCACCACGGAGGTGAGCGGGGAGCCGTCGGGCTTGGTCTCCCCGTCGATGTCGACGACACGGAGCCCGAACTCCAAGTCGGCGCCCTGCTCGTCGTCCTTCTGCTTCCCGGTCTTGATCGTGACGATGGTGTTGGAGGCCCGGTCGCCGCGCTTGGAGACGTGGAGTTCGGACTGGAGCGCGCCCTTGGCGGAGGAGGAGCCGCGGCCGTGGTCGCCGACGTGCCCGGTGTGGTGGATGACCAGGACACACGCGCCGGTGGCCGCCCGGAGCTGTTCCATGCGGTCGACGACCAGGCCCATCTCCTTCGCCGAGTTCTCCTCGACACCGACGGACACCCGGGCCTGGGTGTCGACGATGATGAACACCGGGCCGAGCCGCTTGCAGGCCTCGATGAGGGTGAGCCACTCGGGGTCCATGGCCTGGACGGGGCGGGGCAGGAACAGGACGTTGTCCATGCGCAGGCCGTGGTGCTGTTCCCAGGCGCGGACGCGCTTGCGGATGCCGCGGGCGCCTTCGGCGACGAGGTAGATGACGGTGCCCTGGTGGACGTGCTTGCCGTGCCAGCGCTTGCCGGTGCCGACGTGGCCGGCGAAGTCGATGACGACGAAGGACTTCATGTGCCCGGACGGGCCGATGACGCGGGCGAGGGTGTCGAGGTGGAGGAGGTCCCCGACGAGGGGTTCGAGGGCGGGCATGTTGTCGAGGGCGGTGGTGTCGAGCATCTCGGCGAGGAGGGCGTCGACGGAGCTGGTGCGGCCGCCCGCGGCGCGGGTCTCCTCTTCCTGGAGGTGCTCGCGGAGGAGCTGGTCGAGGAACTGCGGGTCGGCGCCGCGGGCGACCTCGGTGGCGAGGCGGATCCCGAGTTCGGCCTTGCGGCGGGCCGCGGCCTTCTCTTGGACGATGCCAGCGAAGTACTCCACGGCGGTGCTCGGGGCGCTGGCCACCTCCCATAGGTAGGCGCCGCCCTGGATCATGCGGAGCTGGCCGACCTTGTCGACCTCGGCGTGGAGGGCGATGGGGTTGGTGGGCTGTTCGGCTGCGATCTGCTTGCCGATGACGTCCCAGAGGAGCTGGTGCGCGGGGTGGTAGAAGTCGGCACGGTTGATGAGGGCGCCGGCGGCGGTGTAGGCGGCGGCGGCCTGCTCGTGACCGTCGTGCATGCACGCGCTGAGCACCGCCTGCTCCGCAGCCTTGTCGGCGGGGACGCGGCGGTCGATGAACTCGCCGTCGTCCTCGTCGGTGGCTGCCGGGAAGGGCCGGACGTTGCTCACGCTGGGGTGCTCCTGTGGTGGCGGGGAGGGTGGTTGGTGGCCCGGGCGGGGCGTGGGGAGGGTGCGGCCCCGCCCGGGCGGCTTGTGGGGCGTCAGGCCCGCAGCGGGGAGCCGTTCATGACGGGCTGCCCGATGCCCTCGGCGATCTCCGTCAGCACCCCGTCGAAGCCGAGGCCCTGGTAGTACTCGGGGCGCTCCAGCTTGTAGCCGAGCTGGAGGTTGCCGCTGTGGATGCGGTACCGGAACCGGGCGGTGAGCCGGAAGCCCTCCGAGCCCTCGAACGGCTTGAGGCCGATCACGAACGTTTCGGGGATGGTGAGCTCACCGCGCTGGCCGGCCTTGGCGGTGGTCTCCTCGGTGAACACGAAGCGGCGTTCGCCGGAGGTGAGCCGGGTGCCGGACTGGAAGTTCGCCTGGGTCGCGGCCTGGATGGACTGGGCGATCTCCAGCATGGTGGCGGCGTCGGGCTCCATGAGGTCCGCGAGGTGGTCCTCCAGGAAGTTCGCGAAGGCCTCCTGGTCCATGAGGCGGCCGGACGCGGCGGTCCACTCCTGCCAGGACTTGGTGGGGCGGAGGGCGAGCTGGAGGCGGTGGTCGGACCAGCGGGGGGTGTCGGCGGTGTGGGCGTCGAGCACGGCGGTGACGGTGAGCCGCTCGGCGTCGGCGTAGACCTCGGACTCGTCGTCGCTGTGCTTGCCGTAGTAGGTGAGGAAGCTGGCGGCGTCGCGGACGGTGGTGGTGCCGGACTTCCGGGCGGGGATGCCGGTGTGCTCGGGCCCGGTGAGGTCGACCTTGTGGACGCCGCCGGGGGTGTTGAAGGCGTAGACCTTGCCGGGCGCCAGGGGCTGGCCGGCGGCGGCGCGGGTGGCGGTGTCGACGACGGTCTGGAGGTTGTCGGCGGTGGTCATGATCAGGCGTCCTTGAAGGTCTCGTTGATGGTGACGGTGCGGAAGTCGAGGGCGATCTGGCGGGGGTCCTCGCGGGTGGCGTTGCCGTTGGCGTCGACGAAGTAGAGGGAGGCCGGCGGGGTGGCCTTGGGGGCCTTGAGGGTGCTGTCGACGCTGATGGCGAGGGGGTCGCCGTCGACGTGGCCCTTGCTGGGCTCGATGGTGATGGCGAGGACGAGGGAGCCCTTCTTGCCGTGTTCGGTGACGGCGGCGACGAGCTTGTGGAACTCGGCGCTGACGGTCTCGTGGGTGCGGCCGCCGAGGTGGCCGACGAGGAAGGCGGCGAACTCCGCGGCCTCGGTGGTGGTGTTGGGCTGGGCGTGGGTGGTCATGTGGTCTGGTTCTCCTGGGCGTTGAGGGTGGGTCAGGCGGTCGGGGTGAGGCCGAGGGCGTCGAGGAGCTCGTGCTCGTCGGCGGGCCCCTCGGCGTGGCGGCGCACGTACCGGGCAGCGGCCTTGAGGGCCTCGGCGGAGAGCGGCGGTGCGACGATGACGACTTCGTGGTCGGAGATGCGGCCCACCGGGTCGGCTCGGTCCCGTTGGCGGACGCTCACGCGGCGAGCACCGGCCGGCCGGTCCGCTCCGGTGCGGGGATGACCTGACCGGAGAGGATCAGCGCGTGGGCCCGCCGGACGACCTCGGTGGGCTTGTGCAGCCACGTCGCGATCTGCCCCCACGGCTTGCCGTTGTTGACGTGCCGGACGATCCGGGTGCCGAGCTGGTGCGCGGTCTCCCGCGCGGCCTTCTCGATCTGCGCGTTGTCGTGTGGGGCAGCGGTCTTCTCGTACAACTTCCGCCGCTGGGACGGGATGAGGCCACCCACGATGCCGTCGCGGGCCTTGGCGCCCTTGTTGCCCTCGTAGCGCATGACGCGGGCGAGGCACTCGGAGATGACCGGGCAGCGGCGGCACACGGCGATCGCCTCTTCGGCCTGGAGCATCCCCTGGGTGGAGAGGAGGCTCTCCGGAAAGAACAGCTCCGGGTCTTCGCCGACGCATTCGGCCTGCTCGCGCCAGTAGGTGTCGGTCATGAGTCGGTCCTCTCGGGCCAGTTGACGCCGGCAAGGGCGCGGGTGTGGGTGTCGGGGAGTGCCGCTTGGGGGTGGCCGAGGTGGTGCAGGCCCATCGCCAGCAGCACGTACGCGTCGGCCTGGTCGTACTTCGCGCGGCCGTCGCACTCGATGCCGTACTGGTCGGCAACGGCCTGCCGGACGAGGCCCTTCACCTGAACCGGCGTCAGGCTCCGGCGGGTCTCCGCGTCGCGGTGCCGGGCCTTCCCGGTGGCGAAGATCGTCCGGTTGTCCGGAGGGACGACCGCGCACGGGATCCGGCGCTTCCACAGGTCGGTGCGGACCATCCACCGCAGGGCAGCCATCTCGTCGTGTCCGACCTGGGTGGCGCGGGAGAAGGCGGGGCCCTCGATGACGACGAAGTCCGCGAGCCGGTAGAAGGACTGGGCTCGGTGGAGGACGTAGTCGAGGCGCTCCTCGGCGCGGCGCTGGCCGCTGGTGAGGTAGTCGGTCCAGCCGAGGCCGGCGACTCCGGTGGTGCCGAGGGCGAGGTCGAGGGCGATGACGAGGGGCGCCGAGGCGGTGGGGGCCGGGCCCGCCCCGGCCGGAGCCGGGACGGGGGGCAGGATGGCGAGCTGGTTCACTCGGCCACCTGCTGCCTCGGCACCAGCGGCCAAGCACCCTCCACCACGGCGTCCGGGTCCTTCGTCTCCCGGAAGTACCGCTGCAAGCTCATCGCCTGCTCTCGGGCCCACGTCTTCTGCCGAAGGTGCAGCAGTTCGAGGTCACCCTCCAAAAGCTCCGGGTACTTGACCGCCTGCCGGTAGGCGATCCGCACGGCCGCGAGGGCATCAGCGTGGGCATCGTGGGCGTCGTCCTCGGACAGCTGCACGCCGTAGTGCGCGGCCATGTTGACCAGCCGACGCCCGCCCTTGCGCCACTTGTCCATGGCCTTGTCGACCACGTACGGGTCGATGACCAGCGGCTCCACACCGTCGGCCTGCTCCAGCAGTGACGGCAGACCGTGACGACCCAACTCCCGGTCCAACAGGGTGAAGTCGAAGCGGGCGTTCATCGCCACGATCGGGACACCGGCCACGACCTGCTCGGCCAGCAGGGCGGACACCTCGGTGAGGACCTCGGCGGGCGGGCGGCCCTCGGCGCGGGCCCGCTCCGTGGTGATGCCGTGCACTGCTGCGGCGCCGGCGGGGATCTCCACGCCGGGGTTGGCCATCCAGGCGTGGGATTGCGTGGGCTGGCCGGCGCCGACGAGGAGGACGGCGGCGGTAACGAGGCGGTCAGTCTCGGTGTCGACGCCCGAGCTCTCCGTGTCGAACGCGCAGAGGGGGCCGAGGTGCCAGGAGGTGTGCTTGCTCACTGGGCACCGGCCTTGAGCCAGGCCAGGAACACCCGGAGCTGGGCGGTGTCAGCGGAGCCCGGCATGGTGCCCGCGTTGCGCTCGGCGAACGCCGCCTCGGTGGCGTCGGTGGTCCAGCCGAGCGACCCGGCCGCGGCGATGATTTGGAACCACACCTCGGTGGGGTCCCCGTCGTCGACGATCTCCGGCTCGATCACCTCCTCCTCCGCCGGGGCGGTGGGCGTGGCCGGCTTCGGGGTGAGCACCTCGACGCGGGCCTTCAACGCGGCCTCCAGCGCAGGGTTCATGTGCCCGGCCCGCACCGCGGTGCTGTAGATGTCGCGCACCGTCTGCGGGTCCCGGGCGAACCTGGCGAGCGCCACGTAGTCCGGCGCCGGTGCGGCCTCGATCGCGGCCCGCTCCGGGCCCGCCGCGGTGAGCTCGACCGCCCCCCGAATCTGACCGGACATCAGCTCGGTCGGGCTGATCTCCACGTCCAGGGTGGGCACCATGAACCGGTTGGTGCCCTTCTCCGTGACGACGCTCTTGGCCTCCATGCCGAGCCACCCGGCGACGTACCCGCCGACCTGGGCCAGCAGTTCGGCGGCCGGCGGGAGTTCCACGGCGGCGTAGTAGCCCTTGGAGATGAGCAGCCACTGGCCGAGCGCGGGCAGGTCGCGGAGCATGACGTTGACCCGGGTGGTGATCTTGCAGTCGCGCTTCTCCGGGGCGCACAGGCACGGCCGGTCGAGCTTGTGCTCGGTGACGCCGTCGCAGCGGCGCACGCACTTCGAGCCCTGGTACAGCTCGTACCACTGCGAGACGGCGTCCGCCGGGGGCACGAGGACGGGGAGCCGGTCGACGGTGGTGTACACCTCGAACTCGGCGGGGCCGCCGTTGGCCGGGGTCCAGGGCTGTACGGTGCCGCCGTACAGCTCTGCGACCTGCTTCAGGATCGGCTGGGACGCGGAGGTGATGCGGAACTTGTCGAGCTTGGCCGGGCGCTTGGCGGGGTTGCCGTTGCGGTCGGTGTTGCCGGTGGCCACGGTGTGGCCGATCCGGATCTCGCCGAGCTGCCGCATGCGGCGCTGGAGGTCGATGATGGGCATCAGTCGGCGTCCTTCCGGGAGTTGGTGGGCGGGGTGAGGGCGGTGCCGACGACGGTCTTGGACAGGCCGGACACCCACTCGGCGGCCTGCTGGGTGATGCGGAACGCGGCGAACACCTGGTCGTCGCAGACGACGGGGATCAGCCGGTAGCCCTCCGGGCGCAGGTGCAGCACCACGCCGGTGGTGTGGACGGTGGGCATCGGCACGGTGGAGCCGTCGCGCATCCACGCGATTTCCGCGCGCCGGTAGGCGCTCATCTGGAGCGCGGCCTCGGGGTAGACGCCCTTGACGTCCAGCTCGCCGCCGGTCTTGGTGTCGCCGATCAGTACGGTGCTGGCGGGGACGCCGAGGGCGGCGGAGATCAGCGGGGAGCGCAGCAGGTAGTCGAGGGTCCCGGCGTACCCGAACTCGGGGCTGCCGACGACCATCTCGGACGCCTCGAACTCCACCTGCCAGTCGCGGACGAAGGCGAGGAAGTGCCGCAGGTACGGGGCCATGTCGGGGTCCTCGACCAGGCCGACCGGGATGGGCTGGCCGAGGACGTGGGCCTCGATGATGTGGTGCACCGCGCTGCCGATGTCGGCGCGTTCGTCGCGCTTGCGCAGCGCTGCTCGGGACAGCCAGTCGCGCTTCTCGGTGCGCTCGTTCGGGCGGAGCGAGGCGGCGACGAGCTGGGGGAGGTTGGCGAACGCGCAGTCGGCGACGACGCCGGCGGCCCAGCGGGAGAGGACTTCGCCCTTGGTTCCGCCGAGGTTGAGGATGGTTGTGACGCGCCGGTACTTGGCGCCGGTGACCTTGTCGCGGTACCAGCCTGCGGACGGCTTGGGGATGCGGTCCGGGCCGGTGGGGGCGGTGGTCTTCCGGCGGGGCCCGGCGGCCGGGGGCACGGTGACCCCCGGCAGCTCGGTGATCGTCATTTCAGTGGCCCGCCTTCACGAAGCGGTCCCAAGACGGGTCCGGCACCAGCTCCGGCTCGACCGGGGCCGCGGCGGCGGCCGCCTCCAGCTCGTCGATCCGCTGGCGGGCCGCCACCAACTGCTCGGCCAGCGCGTTGCGGTGCTCCAGCACGGCGTCCAGGTCGAACCGCAGGGTCGCGGTGGCCCGGGCCACGGCGGACTCGGTGATCAGGTTCAGCAGACGGTTCAGCATCAGGAGTCGTCCTCCGGCGAGTAGTTGATGTCCACGTCGTCGATGTCCGGGTCGCTGTAACGGACGGCGTCCGCGATCCGGCCGATCTCCCTGTCGCGCTCCTCGCGGGGCATGTCCGCGCGGAGGTGCACGATGACGTCCCACCTCACGCGGCCACCCCCTGCACCGGGACCGGCGCCGGGCCGACCGCCGCGAGCATCCGCTCCGCCAACACCCGCACCGCCGACGCCGGGAACACCATCTCCGTCCCCCCGAGCCGCAACAGCAGCTCCTCCATCAGCTCGTCCGCCGCCGGGCCGGAGGCCTCCGCGAGGGCGGTCAGCTCCTCGCCGACGCCGTCCGGGTCCTCGACGAACTCCCGCGCCAGGCCCCGGAACAGGGCCGCGATCAGGGTGTGCGGGTCGAGGACGGCGGTGGTGACGTTGGCGCGGACGCCGAGCGGGTACGGGCCGGCCACCTGGTGCACGGGGGTGGCCAGCTCCCCGCGGGCCGCCAAGGCGGCCGCGATCTCGGCCGGGCCGCCGGGGGTGTTGGCGATGAGGGCGGTCGCGCGGCGCACGACCGGGTTCACCTGGTTGTTCATCAGAGCTGTCCTCCGGCACGCATGTTGGCGATCGTGTTGGCGTAGGTCTTCCGAACCGCGTCGGGCCAGTCCGAGGGGTCGTCACCGTGCTGGCGGCACCAGCGCTCGAACACGGCCATCTCGGCGGGGGTGTACTTCTCGCGGACCGGGAGCGGCTCGGGCGTCGGGGCGGGGCCGTTGGCGATCACGCCGCCACCGCCAGCAACTCCGGGTACGCCGACAGACCGGCGTACGACACGATTCGAACCTCCACGCCCCGCCACACCACGATCAGCCGCTGGGACACCCGCGACTCACCCCGGTTCGTGAACCGGAATGGCTCGGACAGGTGGCCGCCGAGGGCCCGGGCGTAGGCCTCCATCAGCTGGCGGATCTCGCGGCCGGTGAGCGGGTCGACGCCCTCGTTCAGGCCGGCGCTCAGCAGGCCGTCGGTGTCCAGGTGCCAGACCAGGAGCGGGAGTTCGCGGTGCTCGGTGAGCAGGGCCTGGAGCACCAGCACCGGGCCGAGCTGGGGGATGTGAGAACGGGTAGGCTGCATGTCAGCCCACCTCCTTCCGTTGAGAAGCGGGATGTAGCTCGGTGGGCCTGGGCCTTCGCTGGCGTCCGGGGTGCGACCCGGGTGTCGCTGCGAGGGCCCAACCCATGTCTGGGGGAGCGTCAGGCGGCGCGGTGGCCGTAGTCGGCCGGGTCGATGTCACCGGCCAGCTGGATCTTCAAGATGTGGTCCAGGCGGAACCGCACCTTGCCCCCGCTGCGGGTGTGTGGGACGCGGCGCTCGTAGGCGGCGTCCTTGAGCGTGCGGACTGTGTAGGCGAGGAGCTTCATCGCGATGACCTCCTCCGGCGTGTAGAGCCGGAGCCGGTCGACGGCGGTCAGAACCGGGGGCTTGGCGAGCTCGGTCACGGCGCTTCCTCTCTGTTGATGGCGGCGACGGGCACGTTGAGTGCCACTGCGATGCCGCGAAGGGTTTGGTCACTGGCGCCGGTCAGGCCCCGCTCAAGTCGTGAGAGGAACCCCCGGTCTCGGCCCGTGAGGGCGGACAGCTGCCGGAGGCTCACTCCGTGAGCCTCTCGGAGGCTTCGGATTGCGGAGCCGTTCGGTGTCACGAGAGAAGAGAACCACATTGGCGCTCACTGAGCAAGCATCAATGCACACTGAATCTACAGTCGCGCACGCTCACTCAGTCTGCATGGGGCGCCCCATGCAACCCGTGCGCCCCCTTGGTGAGCCTTAAGCGCAGGTCAAAAGGCTTGATCTGGATGCTGCGGGTTGCATCAGATGAGGCATGATGTGGGCATGAACTTGGACTGGGCGCGCCTCGGCAGCGCAGTGAAGGCCGCGCGCCTCGCTGCGGGACTGTCGCAGGTCGACCTCGCGGACGCGGCCGGCCTCAGCCGGAGCGCCGTGCAGGCCATCGAGCGGGGCAAGGCGTTCGACGCCCCTCAGCTCTCACACCGAAGCGTCGCCAGCACCCTTGGCTGGCATGCCAACTCGGTGGCTTCAGTCCTCGCCGGTGGCGATCCGGTGCCGCTTCCCGCAGTTGGCCAGCCGATGCCCCCTGCTCCAACAGCTGCGGCGGCCGCGGCTGGCCGCTCGGAGGCTGACGAGTTCCTCGACGACCTCACGGAGCGGGTGAAGCTGGCCCTGCTCGGAGGGAAGGTGGTCGACTCCGACGTGGTCGAGCTCGACGACGAAGGCGGCGAAGAGCCGTCCGAGGTGGTGCTGATCTGGAAGCGGGGCGAGCGGCCGGACATGACGCCGGCTCAGCGGAGGGCCGCAGCGCGCAAGTGGGCGAAGCTGCAGGCCGCCGCCCGCGAGATCCTCGCGGAGGATGCCCAGTAGGGCACGCTCTGACGACACGCCGGGCACAATTCCACGCACTCTGGGTGAGAGTGTGGGAGACTTCGTCCACCTGCGAGGGGGGCAATCCCGACACAGGTAGGGGGCTTCCGCGCATGCGGATCGAGCGCGTCATCATGCTGCCCACCGACGGCCCTGTCGCCGTCGTCCGACGTCCCGGATTCGACCCGGTCGTCTTGCTGAACGCTGCCCATGTGACCGAGGCGGGTGCCGTCCGGGTTGAGCAGCTCCTGCGTGCTGACACTACGCTCGTCGATCGCTTCCCCAGCGCGTAGCCCACACCGCACACCCTGCCCAACTGGCGGGTGCTCGCGGTGTCGTGGGCGCCCGCCCCCACCGAGGGGGTCAACACCTTGGCGTACGCCGAGAAGATCTACAAGGTCAGGAACGGCCAGAAGACCAAGCAGTTCACGTGGAGGTGCGTCTACCTCAAGCCCGACGGCAAGCCCGGCTTCAAGCCCGGCTTCGCGACCGCGAAGCTGGCGAAGGAGTGGGGGAACGCCGAGGAGGCCAAGGTCAAGGCCGGCACCTGGATCGACCCGAACCTCGCCACCCTGCAGTTCGGCACCTGGGCCCGGGAGTGGATGGCCGCGAAGTCGCCGCGCGGACGTACCGTCACGACCCGGTGGGAGAGGCTGGATGCCCACATCCTGCCCCGGTGGGAGCACGTGCCGCTGCGGCAGATCAACTGGTTCGACGCGGAGAACTGGGCCAACCGGGTGGGAGAGGCTACCGACGACAGCACTGCCTCTCAGTGCCTGACGATCATGTCGCAGATGCTCACCGGTGCGGTGGACGCGAAGAAGCTGGAGTCCAACCCCCTTGCCGGGCGCCGCCGTTCACGCACGGCGGCGATCAAGGCGAAGAACCAGGCCAAGCAGGCCGCCAAGTCGAAGGCGCCGGCCACCCCGGAGCAGGTGCTGCTCATCGCGCGCCGCGTCGGCCCGCTGGACGGCATGCACGTGCTGACGACCGGCTTCCTCGGGCCGCGCTGGGGCGAGGGGGCTGCTCTGACCCGGGCCAGCCGCGGCACCCGTGAGGAGGCCCACCGGGGCGGCATCTGGACCTGCCCGACACTGATGATCCGCGAGGAGGTGGCGGAGTACCAGATCCGCGACCCGGAGACGGGCAAGAAGGGCCCGATGTTCTTCGACTTGGAGCCGGTCAAGACCGACGGATCGCTGCGGGACATCGACGTCCCGCCCTTCCTGGATGCGCTCCTCGACGAGCACGAGAAGCGCCTGCCGAAGGACCGCCAGGCGTTGTTCTGTACCCGTTCCGGGACGTGGTGGCGCAACAGCAACTTCGGCAAGCAGGTGATGCGGCCCGGGGCGGACGGCAGGAAGGCGCTGCCGGTGTCCAAGGGGCACCGGGCGCGGGAGGGTTGGGACCCGATCAGGCCCGGGCTGACGATGGACTTCCTGCGGCACCTGCACGACTCGCTGCAGGCTGAGCTGAAGGTGGCGGAGCCTCTCGCCTACGAGCAGGCCGGCCACAAGCGGGGCGGGATCAAGGCGGTGTACCAGCACCCTACGGTGGAGTCGAGGATCGAGCGGCTGGCGGGGCTGCAGGGTATCTTCGAGAGGGCGATGGACACCCTCGGGTGGGAGCGGATCTGGGAATGAAGTTGATCTCCTAAATTTCCCCTAAATGATCCTCCAGGGTGATGAGTTGCCAGGTGACGGGTAGTCTGAGCGCCGCCCTTACAAGGCGGATGTCGGCGGTTCGAAACCGTCTGCGCCCACAGTGCACGACCAGCAACGAGCCCCGGACCGATCTCGGTCCGGGGCTTCCTGCATCACTACCCGACATCAACACCGGCGGGTCCGGGCCTGCGAGCTACCCGGCCGGGGGCATCAGCCGCTCGCTGTCAGCCAGCAGAGTGCTCCACTTCGCCCGGAGTCCGAGCAACCGCCCGAGCGCGGGCTGACCTGCGCGTAAAAACCTTCCCTACGGGCTCAAGGGCGCGCAAGCGCGCCGCGCGCGGCCCTGGCCGCTCGCCGCCACTCCTGTGTTCGCCCTGCTTCGGCGGCGGCCGGCCGCGCCAGGCGACGGACGATCCGAGGTGGGCCAACCCCGCTGTGGCTGAGGGCGGGCGGCTCCGCGGTTTTACCCACCTGTCGAGCCCGGGGCCCGCACCGAGCAAGACCGGGGGGCCACTCGGCCAGATCGCGGGCAGGCGAGGAGCCTGCCCGATTCGCAGGTCAGCTTACGGCCCCCCGATCATGCTCGGACCCAACCCCGACAGGACACCGGCCAAAACCGCTCCACCGCCCTCAGAGCCAACTGGTGACAGGCTGTGATGCAGAACTACCGAAGTCGCCCCAGGCCTGCGCAAGGAGGAGTACTGTGCCATCCAAGTCGCACACCTTACGTTGACGTGCAGATGTTACACCGCCGCATACCCGCCGGAGGGGAAATGGAAGAGCGGTATCTTTCTCACAGTGAAGCCATGTCACTGATCGAGCGGCAAGAATCTCATTTTTGGGACTTCAAGAGCTCCGAGAGCGGCGGCAGGAACATTCAGGAAATCTCCTCAGCGCTCGCAAACGCAGAAGGCGGTGAATTTGCGGTTGGGATCGAGGATTCCAAGCGCTTCACTGGCATCGAGCGCTGGAAAGGCTTCGCGACGGTTGAGGATGCCAATTGGCTCCATCAGGCCCTTGTCAATGACGCCGATCCGCCGATTCCGTATGACCTTGAGTACCTCTGGATCGAGGGCGAAGAGCACAGGGGGGTCTGCTGCCTCGTAACCGTCCAGAAGAGCCCAGATGTTCACAAGACGGCCAAGGGCGAGGTCTATCAGCGCAAGGGAGCCCAGTCGCTGAAGCTTACGGGAGGAAAAATTGCCGACCTGGCTCTCTCGAAAGGCGCTCGCTCATACGAGGATCAATCGCTGAAGGACTACGATCTCGCCGAACTACGCGACGAGGCCGAGCTGCAGAATTTTCTAAAGGACTATAGTCCAAACTCCACCGCAGAGAAGTTTCTCCGGCGCCAGCGACTTGTGACGAAGGCAGATGACCTTGCCACCGTGGCGGCAGCTATTCTGTACGCAGAGGAACCATCCGCCGTTGTCCCCAAGCGCTGCTCCGTGAAGATCGCCAGATACGAGAGCAGGGAAGCTGCACCGGACCGCAGGTTTCTCAAGGGAACTCCACTGACGATCGACGGCCCCGCCCGCCTCGTGATTGAACGCACACTCGACACCGTTGCCAAAATCATCGAGGCGGTGCCAGTTCTAGGGACCGACGGCATGATGTCATCGGTAAAGTACCCTCCGGAGGCACTTAAAGAGATCATCGTCAATGCTGTAATCCATCGGGACTACAATATCTCCGACGATATCCTGATCTCAATCTTCGACAACCGAGTCGAGGTGCGAAGCCCAGGAAAGCTGCCTGGGCATATGACACCCGACAACATCTTGACCGACCGGTTCGCCCGGAACCCTAGTATCGTTCGACTTCTCAATAAGTACCCGGACCCGCCAAACAAGGACATCGGCGAAGGTCTCGACACCGCTTTCAGTGCAATGAAGGCAGCGAAACTCAAGGAACCGCAATTTGTCGTCGAGGACAACGCCTTCGTCGTCGTTCTCGCACACACTCCACTTGCAAGGCCAGAAGAGCTGATCCTGGAGTACCTCGGTAACAACGAGGAGATTTCGAATCGGACCGCCCGGTCACTAACCGGAATCGAGTCTGAAAACCGAGTAAAGCAAGTATTTTATAAGCTCAGGAAGGCCGGTCGGATCGAACAGGTGCCAGACCGGATCCGGTCTAAGGCCGCGTGGAGGCTTGCGTCGGGCGCATCCAAAGAAGCCGAGTGACTGAGTAAATTCCGCACTCTGGGTGGCAAGCGGCACCAGAAGAGCAAGCGCTGCCACCTACGCGGCCGCTGATGGGGCCTGCTGAGGGTCTAACTGCGCTACAACCACCCCGTACTACAACGAACAACTACGGACCTTCAGGGCACGAGTGCGCAGGTCAGCCGCAGTCCAGGTGCAGGCAGGGAGAGTCCCCAGGTTGCTTCGGGACGAAGAGGCCACGGCTTCAGATGCCGCCGCCCCGACCCAGTACAGAGGGCCTGTCGGAGAAATCTGACGGGCCCTCTGACGCATGTGCCAGCAATGAAGTAGAGCAACTACTCCGGCTACTGGCGGCCTTCATGGACTGGTGTGCCGGGTCCTCGTCCTCGGGAGCGTTCCGGGGCCGGGGGTGCCGGAGCTCGCGTCGGGGTGCGCCGAGCCTCTTGAGCGCGTTGAGCGCCTGCTCGGAGGGGGTCTGGGTGTAGACCTCAATGGTCACTGCCTTGCGGGGACAGGGCCGGGCCGGCTCGACGAGGTGCGTGACGTTGCGGGCGATTCAACGACAGGCGGCTGGTGGTACCCGCCAAGTGACCTTTGGTCCTGCTGTCCTCCCGTCACCTTCGTGCCCGGATCATCGCGGTGAGTCGTGGCGACTCGGGTGAGGGCTGCTGGCTGTTGAACGGTTGGTAGCCCCAACTCTCGTACAGTGCCTGAACCTTGCCGTCCCCGGCCAGCGGGTTGACCATCAGTGTGACGCGGTCCTCGACGCGGCCGGCCAGTAGGTCGTCGTGGATGCGGCGTGCGGTTCCCGTGCCACGCCAAGGCGTGCGGACGCCGATCTCCTTGATGACCATGACCGGGGTGTCGGTGTAGCCGTCGGGCAGGGGCTCGGCCATGCGCTTCCAGTAGCGGTCGCCGGCCTCGACGGTGTTGCCGTAGGCGTACCCGACCGGCTCCTGGTCGTCGTAGCCGAGGACGAGTTCGAAGCCGGGCTCGGTGGCGTGGCGGTCGAGGCGTTCGGCGAACGTCTCGACGCGGTAGTTCGCCAGGTGCAGCAGCGGTGCCCGTACGTCCGCGTACACCTCCAACAGGTCGCGCCGAACCTCCGGGGTCAGGTCGAGGTGGTGGCGTAGTTCGACGGTCACGCGGTGGTCCTCCAGGTGTCGCGGGCGTACTGAGCCCAGGTCAGGTCGGGGGTGCCGTCGGCGGCCAGGTCGTGAAGTTTGGTGCCGAAGGCGGTCAGCATGCCGGCGACCCGAGGATGACTGGAGACCTCGGCGGGAACCGACATGGCGGTGGCGACGGCGGGCTCGAAGTCGCCTTGGCCGAGCTGGGCGTGGGCGAGGCGGACCGTGGTGATCGCGTGGGAGCGTTGCATGGTGCCGCGGCGGAGGGCGAGGCAGCGGTGGGCGTGGGCTTCGGCGTTCTCCCAGTTCCCGGCGGCCAAGTGGGCGGCGAGGGCGAGGGAGTCGAGTTCGGCCTGGTCGTAGAACGCGGTGATCCACACCGGCCGGGACGCTCCGGCATCAGCACGCTCCAAGGCGTCCTGCGCGTGGCCGAGCAGGCGGTGGACGGCGTTGGTGTCGCCGGTGAGGCCATGGATGGCCGCGTGGCGGGCGTGTCCGAGGGAGGCGAACAGTGGGTCGCGGCGGGCGATCGGCAGGCCGCGGGCGACGTCGTTGGCGGCAAGGGCGTCACCGGGGCGACCCAGGTGGCGGAAGAGACTGCCGGCGTGCGACCAGATTCGGAACTGGATGGTGGAGTCGCCGGACATGGCGGCTATGGACGCGGCTTTCTGATGGTGCTTCAGGGCTGCTTCGAAGCGGCGGCCGTCGATCGCGGCCCACATGGCGGACGACATGAAGGAGGCCGCGCAGGCGTACAGGGTCGCGCGGATGCGCTGGGACGCGGTGCCGCGCTCCTGGAGGGCGAGGGCTTCGTCGGCGAGTTGTACGGCCCTTGTCTCGATGGTGACCCGGCCGCCGTGGCGGTGGTCGCTGGCGATGACCTCGGCGAAGCGCGCTTGCAGCCGCTGGATGTCGGCGGTGCCGATCCGGTCCGGTGCGGCACTGGCCGGGGCGTGGGTGAGGATGGCGGCGGCGGTCCCGCCGGTGGCCGTTATGAAGTCGCGTCGCCTCACGTCTGCCTCCGGTGTGGTGCGGGCCCGGCCTGTGGGGAGGAAGCCGAGCTGTTCAGGCGTGCAGTCGAATACTGCACTGAGTGCTACCCGGATCTTCCCTGGGGGCCATCGGGTGGCACCGGTCAGCCAGTTGTGGACTGTTCGCTCGGATACGGTGCCCAGCTTCCCGGTGAGCAGCTTGATTTTGGCGTTCACCTCGCGCGCCAACTCGGTCTTCGTCATGCGGCGTTCAGTCATCCTGCTGCGGAGAGCGGCATTGACCACCATGCGGTCAACGTAGCCGCACTGTCGCCTGATGTGCAGGGCCTCAGGTAATGGGATCGTCAAGTCTTCCGGTTGGTAGCGGCCTATGGATGGTGAACTTTGCCTCACAGTCGTGGAGTTGGGGGTTGTTCACTGGATGTGCGCCGTCGGTCACCCCCTCGGTGGCGGCCTCTCCTTCTGACCTCACCTCTGGAGTTCGCCATGCCCTTCTCCTTCAGCTGTTCCGGACGAGTCCCGGTGACTGAGCAGGTCCGCCGGGGCGGGTCGGCGTGAGGGGAGCGGTCACCGTGCTGGAGCTCCCGGTGGCACCCGCATGGGTGAGCGCAGGTCTGCCCTACGAGCCGCGCTCGGCGTCGCTCGCCCGGCAGCTGGTACGGGTGACGCTGACCTGCTGGGGCGTGGACGGCCTGGTCGACGACGCACTGCTGGTGGTCTCGGAGTTGGTCGGCAACGCCGTGAAGACCGGCTGCCAGCTGGAGATGACGGTTCGTGTCATCCGTCTGACGGCAGTCTCGGTGCGGGTCTCGGTGACGGATGGCTGCCGTGTTCTGCCGGTGCGGATCGAGGCGGACGGCGGTGAGGAGTCCGGCCGCGGCGTCGACCTCGTCCACATGCTCACCCAAGGCCGGTGGGGTGTCGTGCCGGAGGCGTTCGGCAAGACCGTCCACGCTGACCTGTGGGTCGGGAGGAAGCCATGACGGGCAAGTACCGGGGCCGGGCGCAAGACCCGGTCGCCACGGTGCTGCAGGAGGTCTGGACGACCGGCCATCTCATCGCCCTCGGCCTGCTCGGCGCGGTGGCCGACCATCAGCTCACCAGAGCCCCGTTGCCCGAGACCTCGGCCTCGGCGCCCGATGCCGAACCACCGACACCGTACGTCTGACCCTGCGAAGGAGCCCGCACGATGCAGACCCTGGCCCGCTACCGGCGCCGCATCGCCCGCCGTCCGGCGGCGTACGTCGTACAGCCGGACGGCTTCTGCAACCTCAACTGCACCTATTGCTACCTCCCCGACCGCAACCGCCGTACGCCGATGCCGGTCGAGGTCGCCGAGGCCATCGCCCGCTCGGTCGCCGAGCTCGCCGACACCGCCTCGCCGAAGCCGGTCGAGATCATCTGGCACGCCGGCGAGCCGCTGGCGATCGGCCGCCGACGCTTCGCCGAGCTGCTGGCCCCTTTCGAGCCGCTGCGGCAGGCCGGACTGGTCGAGCACTCGGTGCAGACCAACGCCGTCCTGATCAACCCCGCGTGGTGCGGGTTCCTGACCGAGAACGGGTTCCGGGTCGGGGTGAGCATCGACGGGCCGGCAGCCCTCAACCAGCAGCGCGTCGACTGGGCCGGACGGCCGGCGTTCGACCGGATCACGAAGGGCATCAGCTGCCTACGCGAGCACGAGGTGCGGTTCGCGGTGATCGCGGTCGTCAGCGCGGAGAGCGTAGGCGACCCCGAGGGCCTGCTGGACTTCATGGCGGGCCTCGGCTGCCACAGCGTCGGTCTGAACATGGAGGAGACCGAAGGTGTCAACACCGACCGCTCGGTACCCACCGTCGAACAGGCCCGCGAGTTCTGGCGCCGCACCATCGCCTGGTCCCGGCAGCACAAGGAATTGACCGTCCGTGAGGTCGACCGCCTCGGCGGCTACCTGCGAGCCGCCCGCTCCGGTGTCCCCGCGGCTTGGGACGAACTGCTGATCGACCCCATACCGACCGTCTCCTCCGCCGGAGACGTCGTCCTGCTCTCGCCCGAGCTCGCCGGGATCAAAGACCCGGCCTACGAGGACTTCCGGGCCGGCAACGTCATGGAGCTGAGCATCGGCTCCATGTTGGACCGCGCGCACGAACTGCGGTACGTGCGTGAGTTCCTGACCGGTCTGGACGAGTGCGAGGCCACCTGCGAGTTCTTCGGCTTCTGCCGAGGAGCGCAGGCCGGCAATCGCTACTTCGAGAACGGCCGCCTGGACACCACCGAGACGAACTACTGCCGAGTGTCCAGGCAGGCCCTCATCACAGCCCTGTCCGATACCGTCCGAGAGGAACAAGCCGCATGAACCTGCTCGAGCTGCTCGCCACCACCGACGCCCCGGTGATCGCCGACCTCACCACCGGCACCCTGAGCGGCCCCGCGGTCGCCAAGTTCGACAACCGGCCGACCTGGGACAACCCCACCCCCCAGTTCGACAACCGGCCGACCTGGGACAACAAGAACGGCAAGTAGCGCCACCTGCACCACCCGGGCCCGCACCCTGCGGTGTGGGCCCGGCCCCGAACCGAGAGAGCGGAGCCAAGACAGTGGACAGCACCTTCGGCCGCGTCACCGTGACCCTGCCCAGCCTGAACGAGCCCGGCCTCTACCTGTCCAACGTCCAAACGCTCGACTCCGCACGGGGCATCGTCCAGGACTTCCAGTACGGCGACGCCGATCTGCGGGACCTGGACCTCACCGACATCAGCCTCCTCACCGGCCGCGTCACCGGGATGCGGGCAGACCGCGTCCAGCTCCACAAGGTCCGCCTCAGCTCGGTCGAGTTCGACTCCTGCGACCTCGGCTCCGCCCGCATCAGCGACGCCAAGCTCTCCCGCGTCGTCTTCCGCAACTGCAAGATCATGGGCGCCCAGCTCAGCGGTGTGACCCTGGACAACGTGCTGTTCGAGAACTGCAAGCTCGACTACAGCACCTTCGAGCAGGTCCGGGCCACCGGCCCGTTGGCCTTCTCCAAGTGCGTCCTGACCGAGGCTGCGTTCACTGGCAGCGACCTCAGCCGAGCTGTCCTCGACGCCTGCATCCTGCGGCTGACCGACTTCGGCCGGGGCAAGTACCAGGACCTCGACCTGCGCGGCAGCGATCTGAGCACCGTCCGCGGGGCCGCCCACCTCGGCAAGGTCATCATCGACCGAGCCCAGCAGACCGAGCTTGCCGACGCCCTGATCGCGGAGCTGGACGTGACCTTCGCAGACACCCTCGACGACCGCCGGTGAGACCAGCCGGGAGGAGCCCGGAATGAACCTCGCCATCGCTCACACCAACCCCGCCGCCCTCATAGAACGGTGCGAGACCACCGGCGTCCGCGCAGCCAGCGGCGAACCGGAGTACGAAGACGGGGCCGTCCTGCCGGAAGGGCCGTGGCGGCCCCTGACCCCCGAGCTGGCCGGGATCCTCAAGCCGACCGCCCGCGCCGCCGACAGCACACTGGTGGAGCTGGTCAGGCTCCCCGACGGTCCGCCGCCATCCAGCTTGGCGGCCCTCTCCGACCCGCTAGGGGACCGGGATGCCGTCCACCTCGGCCAGGCCGCCAGCCCCGCCAAGGTCCTCACCACCACCCTCAACTACCAAGACGGGCGCCGTATCGGCCTGCACATCGACAACTGGGACAAGCTCGACCACCAGGCCAAGCACACCGGTCGCCGACGCCTGTGCATCAACCTCGGCCCCGGCACCCGCTACCTCCTGCTCGGCGACACCGACATCCAGACGATCTGTCGCACCGTCCACAACGACCCGGTCAACCGTTACCCGCACACCGACGACCTGCGCACCTACATCGCCAGCGGCCACCAGATCAGCGTCTACCGCCTCCGCCTGGAACCCGGGGAGGGATACATCGCCCCGACGGAACTCCTGCCCCACGACGGTTCCACCGAGGGGCAGCCGCAGCCGTCCACTGCCACGTTCTGGCTCGGTCACTGGCCACGTGGAGTTCTGCCGTCCGTAGTCTGAGCGACCGTCACTGGTCGAAGGGCGTGCCTTGCAGCACGGGTCGGGCCGGGGAAGCGGTGGCCAGTTGACGGACCGTTCGGAGAGCGGAGGGGTATGGGTAACAAGGAGACCGAGCGCATGGCCATCGAGCACGTCATCGCGCTGGAGCGGGCGGCCGGCCGGGAGGCGGTTGATGTCAGTACGAAGGGCTATCGGTACGACATCGACAGCCCGCCTCGCAAGATCGAGGTCAAGGCGTTCGGAGGGTCTGCGCGGAGTGCCTCGTTGCCGCTGGAGGCAAGCCAGTTGGCGGAGGCGGAGGAAGACCCGGAGAACTTCTACCTCTACGTGGTGGACAACGTCGGCCGGGCGGACACCGCGATGGGGGTGCGGGTTCTTCATGGCGAGGTGCTCCGGGCTGTGCTCGAACGTGCGAAGCCGTCGATGACCTATTGGTCGAGCTTCCGGGCGGCTGAGTACGACTCGGCCGAGCAGTTGCAGTAAGGACGCGGAACGGCGATGTGAACCGGGCAGACGGCCCTGCACGCGGCACGGTGCTCTGGCGCTGGGTGTGGTCCGGGGCGTCGCGTCTTTCAGTGCCTGGCCGTGGGTGGTGGCGCGTCGGCGAACTCCTCGAGGGTGTGCTCGTAGTGGCTGCCGAAGGCGACCTGGGTGATGGCGGCGAGGGGGAACTTCGTGGGGCGGGGGTGCCAGCGGGCGTCGGGGTCGATCTGGTGGAGGCGGAGGGTCTTGCGGGTGAGGCGGGCGACTGTGCCGATCCAGGCGATGTCGGGGGCCTCGTGTTCGAGGTGGACGGTGAGGAGGGTGTGGTGGCGGGCGGCGCTGGTGAGGAGGTCGGGGAGGTCGTCGAAGGTGACCGGTGAGGGTGGGGGTGGCCACTGGCCGCGGCGGCGGAGGGCACGGATCGTCAGGGAGTCCTCGTCGCCGTGCTTGCGGATCCGGGCGATGTCGGGGGTGCGGATGGCGGTGAAGCCGTCGAGGCGGACTTCCGGGCACTCGGCGAGGAGGGTCCACTCGGGGTTGGTGCCGAGGATGAAGCCGTCGATGGTGTCGGCGTCGGGGATGGTGCGGTGGACGCGGACCAGGTGGCGGGTGCGGAGGGTGCGGTCGAGCTTCCGTAGGATCGCGGCCGGGGCGGGTCGGCGGGGGTCTGACATCCCGTCATCGTCGCTGGTGGGGGCGGGGCGGGGCGAGCGGGTTTTCGGCGGGGTGTGGCGGGGGTCATGGGAGCCCGGTGGAGTGGGGTGCCAGAGGGATGGGTGTGGACTATTCGGATCGTGGAGGTCGAGGCGTCGTTCCCAGCGGGTGGCGAGGCCCTTGAACTGATGGAGCAGGGCGAACGTCTGCTCGATGACGTAGCGGAGCTTGTCGAGGCCGCGGATGTCGGGCTCACCTCGGCGGGAGATGACGGGCAGGATCCGACGCCTGGTCAGCTCGCGGCGGACGTGCCGGCTGTCGTAACCCTTGTCGCCCAGAGCAGACTTGGGCCGCTTGCGCGGCCTGCCCGGTCGGCCGGTGACAGGTGGGACGCCGTCGACCAGGGCGAGGGTCTGGGTGATGTCGGGGACGTTCCCGCCGGTCGTGATCACTTTCAACGGCGTGCCGGTGCCGTCGCAGATCAGGTGGTGCTTGCTGCCCGACTTGCCGCGATCGACCGGCGACGGGCCAACCCCGGCACCCCCCTCTACGCCCGCACGTGCGAGGCGTCCACGCAGGCCCGCGTTCAGTCGATCCGCCCGGCCGCGTTCAACTCCGCGAGGAGTATCCGGTGGACCTGGTCAAACACCCCCGCCTCGGTCCACCGACACAGCCGACGCCAGCACGTCTGCCCGGAACCGAAGCCCAGCTCCGGCGGCAGCTGCTGCCAGGTGATGCCGGTGAACAGCACAAACAGGATGCCCTGCAGACACAGCCGGTCATCCACCGGCCGCGGCCCCGGGGAACGCTCGGGCCAAACCGGCAGTACCGGCGCGATCAGCGCCCACAGCTCGTCATCGACCATCCACGGTGCACTCACACCACCACCAACGGACGAATCGTCACACCGGACACGGCTCGCCAGCCCACCCCCACAAGATCCCGTTACGAGCTCTAAGGGCTCATGGAAGTGCTGTTTCCGCAGGTCATAGGCTTGGTCCTCGAAAACTTACAAGGCGGATGTCGGCGGTTCGAAACCGTCTGCGCCTACGGTGAAGATGTAGGTCAGGGCCCCTCCGTGCAGTCTGCGGAGGGGCCCTGAGCCGTTTCAGGCGGCCTCGGCCGTGGTGATGAGGGTGCGGAGTTCGGCGGTGGTCTCGGGGTCGAGGGGGGTCAGGAGGTCGAGGGCGGTGCGCCACTGGGTGAGGGCGTGGGTGGGGTTGCCCTGGTCGCGGAGGACGAGGCCGTAGGCGTGGCGGGCGAGGCCCTCGCCGTAGGGGTCGGCGCGGGTGGTGGTGCGGTCGAGGAGGTCGCGGGCGGCGGTGGCGGCCTCGTCGAGGTGGTGGAGGCGGTGGAGGGCGTCGACCAGGCCGAGGCGGGTCTGGCGTTCGGTGGTCCAGTGGGCGGAGCCGGCGGGGAGGGCGAGGGCTTCGCGGAAGTGCTGGAGGGCCTCGGCGGGTTCGTCGAGGCGGAGGTGGGCGCAGCCGATGTTGCAGAGGCCGGCCATCTGGACGCCGGGGGTTCCGGAGCGGCGGCCCGCTTCGATGCTGCGGCTGTGGTGGCGGATGGCGAGGCGGGGGTCGGTCTTCTCGGCGACGTTGCCGAGGCCGCTCAGGGCGAGGGCCTCGTTGTGGGCGTCGCCGCGTTCGACGGCCAGGGCGAGGGCCTCTTCGAGGGCGGTGACGGCTTCCCGGTCGCGGCCGAGGGCTTGGAGGAGCATGCCGCGGTTGTTCAGGTTGAGCTGTTCGCGGACCACGTCGCCGAGCTCCCGCCAGAGCGGGACGGCCTGGTCGATGAGGTCGAGGGCGTCGGCGAAGCGGCCGGCGTCGAAGTGGGAGCCGGCCAGGTCGCCGAGGGCGTGGGCCTGGGCGAGCAGGTTGCCCTCGCGGCGGGCGACGGTCAGGGCGGTGCGGTTGAGCTGGGAGAGTTCGGCGGTCCGGCCGCGGGCGCGGAGGTAGGGGAGCAGGGCCTGGACCAGGGTGAGCAGGGACGAGGAGTCCCGTTGCTCGCGGTCGGCCTGTTCGACCAGGGGGACCAGGTTGACGCATTCGGCGTCGCCCCACAGGAGTGCGGTCTCCTCGTCGGGGGAGCCGTCCCCGCCGGGGAGCCGGCGGTGGTGGTGGAGCTCCGGGGCGAGGGCGAGGGCCGAGCGGCCCGCCTCGGCGGCGTACCAGCGGAGTGCGGCGGAGGCCAGTTCGGGGCGGCGTCCGCTGTCCTCGGCCAGTTCGCGGGCGAAGTCGCGGACCAGGTCGTGCGGGGCGAAGCGGTCGAGCCGGATCTCGTCCAGCAGGGCGACGTCCACCAGGCGGTCGAGGGCGGCGGCGGCCTGGGCCCGGCTGGTGCCCAGGGTCCCGGCCAGTTGGGCGGCCGAGTACTCGGGCAGGTTGAGGGAGCCGACCGCGAGCAGGGCGTCGGCCGCGCGCCGGTCGAGCCGGCGCTCGGATTCGAGCAGGACGCGGTGGGCCAGTGCGAGGGACTGACGGATGCTCAGGTCGTCGAGCTCCAGCTGGTCGAGCCGGTCCTCGTGGTCGGAGAGCTGGGCGACCAGGCTGCGGACGGGCAGCGCGTCGCGGGCGGCGAGGCGGGCGGCGACGATGCGCAGGGCGAGCGGGAGCCGGCCGCAGAGGCCCACCAGGCGGGCCAGGTCGCCTTGTTCGAGGGTCACCACCTCGCGGTCGGCGGAGGTGCGGCCGGAGGCGACGGCCACCAGGGCGACGCTCTCGGCCTCGCTCAGCGTGGCGAGGCGGAGGTGTGCCGCGCCTTCGAGGGTGAGCATCGGCGAGCGGCTGGTCAGCAGGACCGCGCAGTCGGGGCCGGCCGGAAGCAGCGGGCGGACCTGGGCGAGCCCGGCGGCGTCGTCCAGCACCAGCAGGGTCCTGGTGGGGGCGAGGGTGCCGCGCAGCAGGGCGGCGGCGGCCTCCGGGTCGGCGGGGACGGTGCCGGGGTCGACGCCGAGGCCGCCCAGCAGGGCGGTGGCGGCCTGATGGGTGGTCAGCGGTGTCAGGCCGGAGGTCGCGCCGCGCAGGTTGAGGAAGAGCCGGCCGTCGGGGAAGTGCTCGGCCAGGGCGTGGGCGCAGTGCACCGCGAGTGCCGACTTGCCGACCCCGGCCATGCCGCTGACCACCGCGTACCGCGCGCGTCCGGTGTCGCGCAGCAGGGCGTCGCGCAGGGCGGTGAGGGGTTCGGCGCGGCCGACGAAGTGCAGCGGCGCGGAGGGGAGTTGGTCGGGGACGGCGCGGGGGGTGGGAGCGGAGGGAGTTGAGGGAGGGGTGGTGGGGCGGGAGGGCCCGGGCGCGGAGGGCTCCTCGCTCAGCACCAGCTGGTGCAGTTCGCGCAGGGCCGGGCCCGGCTCGATGCCGAGCTCCTCGATCAGGGTACGGCGCAGCCGCTGGTAGACCGCCAGGGCCTTGGCCCGCTGGTCGCTGCGGTGCAGGGCGAGCATCAGCTGTCCGTGGAACGCCTCCCGCAGCGGGTGCTCGCCGACCAGGCCGGTCAGTTCGGCCACCACCGCCTGCGGACGGTCCAGCTGGAGCTCGGCTCCGAAGCGCCACTCCAGCATCTGGAGCCGGTCCTCCTCCCACTGCTCGCACTGCGGCTGGAAGTCCGCGGCCAGCTCGGGCAGGTCGAGGAGCGGCGTGCCGCGCCACTGGCCGAGGGCGGTGGCGGTCTCGGCCAGGACCCGTACGGGGTCGTCCGCCGCGTGCGCGGCCCGGGCCCGTCGGACGGCCTCCTCGAACAGCCTGGTGTCCAGCTCCTCGTCAGCGACCCGGAGCAGGTAACCGGCGCGGACGGCCCGCAGCCGCTCGCCCTCCTCGTCGCCCAGGGCCTTGCGCAGCCTGGCGACCAGGTTGCGCAGTGACTGCTCGGCGGTGCTCGGCGCGTTCTCGGCCCAGAGGGCGATCGTCAGCCGGTCCAGGGAGACCGGCTGACCGGCGTTCAGGAGCAGGACCGCCAGCAGGGTACGGGCCTTGAGTCCCCGGACCGGGCAGTCCCGGTCCGCGTCCTGGGCGAGCAGACCGCCGAGCAGTCCGAAGCGCATGTTCTAGGGCCCCCGCTAGCTTGATCTGACCTGGTCAGCGACCGGATAACGCCTGTTCTGACGGGATGTTATCTCCCGATTATCGGCCGCCCGCATTCTTTTCCCGTCGGAGGTCGCCCGCGTCAGGAGCGGCCCCGGTCGTACAGCTCGGGGGAGAACGATGCTCAACACCCGTACCACCCGCCGCAGTGCCCTCCGCCTGGGCGCCGGCCTGACCGTGGCCCTGGTCACCGCACCGCCGGCCCTGGCCAAGGTGCCGATCGGCCCCGGCGCCTTCGGGGACCAGGGCGGTGTCGGAATCTGGGGCAGCCTGCCGCTGGTCAATCAGATCGGCGAGCGCGCCGATGTCATCGCCCGCGCGGAGTCCTGGGTCGGCAAGGGCCTGGTCTACTCCTCCGCCGGCACCTACGGCCGGTACCGGACCGACTGCTCCGGCTTCGTGTCGATGGCCTGGGGCCTGGCGACCTCCCTCGACACCACCACCTTCGTCCCGTTCGGCATCGCCACGGCCATCGACAAGGACCAGCTCCTGCCCGGTGACGCCCTGCTCAACGACTCCGCCGGCGCGGACGGGCACGTGGTGCTCTTCGACTACTGGGTCGACTCCTCGCGGTTCGCCTACGTCGGCTACGAGTTCACCCCTGCGGGCGTCCAGCAGCGCACCATCCGCTATCCGTACGAGTCCGGCAGGGGGACCTTCCGTCCGGTACGGGCCAACTGGGTGGTCGGATCGGTCGCCCCGAGCCTCAACCCGGACGAGTTCGTCCACAACATCCGTCTGGCGAACGGAAGCTGGACCCCCTACCTGCAGCTGCGGGGCATCGGCAGTGCCCCGACCTTCAGCGGTCCGGAGGCCGCCGTCGCCGGCCTGCCGGACGGCAGCGCCCAGGTCGTGGGCATCGGCAACGACGGCAACGTCTACCACCAGATCCGCGGCACCGCGGGAGCGTGGAGCGGATTCGCCCCGCTCGCGGGGGTCGGGGCCGCCAGGATGCAGGCGAGCAAGGTCGCCATCGCGGGTCTGCCGGACGGCACTTCGCAGGTCCTGGCGGTCGGGAACGACGGCAACGTCTACCACGAGCAGCGGCTGACCGACGGCAGCTGGACCGGCTTCGCCCCGCTCGAAGGGGTCGGCGCTCCGAGGATGCAGGCCCGCGAGGTCGCCATCGCGGCCATGCCGGACGGTACGGCGCAGGTCCTGGTGATCGGCAGTGACGGCGACGTCCACCACCAGACCCGGCTGACCGACGGCAGCTGGACCGGCTTCGCCCCGCTCGAAGGCGTCGGTACTCCGAGGATGCAGGCCGGCCGGATCGCGATCGCCGGCCTGCCGAACGGCACCGCCCAGGTGGTCGCGACCGGGAACGACGGAAACGTCTACCACCAGACCCGGCTGACCGACGGCAGCTGGACCGGCTTCGCCCCGCTCGGCGGCTACCGCGGTGCCTCCAGGATGTGGGCCGACTCCATCGCGATCGCCGGCCTGCCGGACGGCACCTCGCAGGTGCTGGTGGTCGGCAACGACGGCAAGGCGTACCACCAGGTCCGCTTCACCGACGGCACGTGGGCCGGCTTCGCGCCGGTCCAGGGCTTCGCCCTCGCGCCCGACCTCCCCGCCACCCGGGTCGCCATCACCGGAATGCCCGACGGCTCCAGCCACATGGTCGTCACCGCCCGCTGACCCGCGCCCGCCTGACGAATCGCGCCCGACCCCCGACTCGCGCCCGACCTCCGACTCGCATCCACTGCCGCCGCGTACCCGCCGCCGACTCGCATCCGCTGTCGGCCGGCACCCGCCGTCGGCACGTCGGCCTCCGCACCGGGGGCCCGCACGCACAGGAGCAACCACGTGAACCTGAACAGACTGAACCTGGGCGCGGCCGGTGCCGCCCTGGCACTCTCCGCCGCAGTCCTCTCGCCCGCCACCGCCTCCGCCCTGACCTCCGCCGGTTCCGGCCCGGACGCGCACCGGGCCCCGGAGCGGAGCGTGAGCTACCTGGGGCACACCTTCCGCGTCCCGGCCGACTGGGAGGTCATCGACCTCACCGCCGACCCGCACGCCTGCGTGCACTTCGGACGCTCCGCCCTCTACCTCGGCGACCCCAGCGACTCCCAGGACTGCGGCACGCGCGTCGTGGGCCGTACCGAGGCGCTGCTCGTCCAGCCCGACCGGGACGCCGCCACGGGCACGGCCCGGACCACGGTCAACACCACCGGCCAGGAGATCCACGCGGTCGGCGGCGGGGTCCGGGTCACCGCCGCCTACGGTTCCGACCACGCCCTGGTCAGCCGGATCCTGGCCGGCGCCGGCCTGCCCGCCGAGACGGTCGAGTCGGCCGGGACGGCGGCCCCCGCTCCGCAGCGAACCACCGCGCGGCGCGGAGCCACCGCCGAGTCGGCCGCGCCGGAGGCGGTGGGGACGGTGGGGACGGTGGGGACGGCGGCGGCGCCGCAGGCCGTGGCCGCCGTCCCGGCCGCCAGCACCAACTACACCGGCAAGGGCTTCGACGCCTGCGCCGCCCCGAGCGGCACCACCATGAACGGGTGGATGGCCGACTCCCCGTACGGTGCGGTCGGCATCTACATCGGTGGAAACCGCCGGGCCTGCCCCCAGCCGAACCTGACGGCCGCCTGGGTCCAGCAGCAGGCCTCGGCCGGTTGGCGCTTCATGCCGCTGTACGTCGGCCCGCAGGCGACCGAGCTCAGCTCGCCCGCCGCGCAGGGCGCGGCCGCCGCCGACGACGCCGCCAACCAGGCGGCGGCCCTCGGGTTCGCGCCCGGCAGCCTGCTCTACTACGACATGGAGAGCTACTCGCGCGAGACCTACTCGACCAGGGTGCTCACCTTCCTGTCCGCCTGGACGAACCAGCTGCACGCGCGCGGCTACACCTCGGCCGTCTACAGCAGTTCCTCCACCGGCATCGCCGATCTGGTCGCCAACGTCAACGGCTACGCCATGCCCGACGCCGTGTTCGCCGCGAAGTGGAACAACGCCGCAGACACCAACGACCCGGTGCTGCCCGCCGGTTACTGGAGCAACCACCAGCGGGTCCACCAGTACGCGGGCAACGTGACCGAGACCTGGCACGGCATCAGCATCAACATCGACCGCGACTACCTCGACGTGCAGGTGGCCCCCACCGCTCCCACCACCCCCACCGTCCCACCGGTGCCCTCCGGCAGTTCGTTCTTCCACGGCATCCGGCTGGCTGACGGTCGTTGGGCGGGCCTCGGTGCCCTGAACGGGGTGGGTGACGCTCCGTTCTTCGTGGGCTCCGAGGCGGCGATCGCGGGGATGCCGGACGGCAGTGCCCAGGTGGTGGGCATCGGCAACGACGGCAGTGTCTACCACCGGACGCGGCTGGCGGACGGCACCTGGACCGGTTTCGCGCCGCTCGCGGGCGTCGGTTCGGCGTCGATGCAGGCGAGTTCGGTGGCCATCGCCGGTCTGCCGGACGGGAGTTCGCAGGTGGTGGCGGTCGGCAGCGACGGCAACGTCTACCACGAGTCCCGCTCGCCGGACGGCAGGTGGACGGGCTTCGCGCCGCTGGCCGGTGTCGGGACCTGGTCCATGCAGGCGAGCAGGGTGGCCATCGCGGGCCTGCCGGACGGCACCGCGCAGGTGCTGGCGGTCGGCAACGACGGGAACGTCTACCACGAGTCCCGGCTGGCCGGTGGCAGTTGGACGGGCTTCGCGCCCTTGGCCGGTGCCGGCACGGTGGCGATGCAGGCGCGCGACGTGGCCATCACCGGTCTGTCGGACGGCACCGCGCAGGTGCTGGTGGTCGGCAGTGACGGCAACGTCTACCACGAGCAGCGCATGAGCAGCGGTGACTGGACCGGGTTCGTCGCGCTCGAAGGTGTCGGCACCCCGACGATGCAGGCGAGCTCCGTCTCCATCGCCGGTCTGCCGGACGGGAGTTCGCAGGTGGTGGCGGTCGGCAACGACGGCAACGTCTACCACGAGGCCCGCCGTGCCGACGCCGGTTGGAGCGGCTTCCACCCTATCGCCGGTTACGGCGGTGCGCCGACCTTCAACGGGCCCCGGGCCGCGATCACCGCCCTGCCCGACGGCTCCACCCAGATCCTCGCCATCGGTCGCTGAACCACCGGCCCTTCGGTACCGCTTCCCCAGGACGCCGGCCCGCCACCTTCGTGGCGGCGGGTCGGCGTCCGCCATGTCCAGGAGACATCAGATGAGTTCACGCACCATCAGGCCGCCCCGCTGGGCGGTGGCCCTGGCCCTCTCGGCCGCCGCCGTCGCGGGCGCCGGCGGCAGCGCCCAGGCCGCCTCGGTGGCGACCTGGGACAAGGTGGCCGCCTGCGAGAGCGGGGGCAACTGGAGCATCGTCAACAGCACGCGCGTCTACTACGGCGGGCTGCAGATCACCCTCGCCAACTGGAGCCATTACAAGGGCACCGACTACGCTCCGCGGCCGGACCTCGCCACCAAGAAGCAGCAGATCCTCATCGCGGAGAAGATCCTCGCCGACCAGGGCCCCCGCGCCTGGCTGTCCTGCCTCGCCGGCACCGGACTGGCCACCGACCACGCGGACCCCTACCCCCCGGCGCCCGGCTCCGGCGCGTTCTTCCACGCCGGCCGGCAGCCCGGCGGCGCCTGGTCGGGGCTCGGCGCGCTGAACGGCGTGGGTGGCGCCCCGTTCTTCAGCGGCTCCGAGGCGGCGATCGCGGGGATGCCGGACGGCAGCGCGCAGGTGGTGGGAATCGGCAACGACGGCAACGTCTACCACGAGGTCCGTCTGGCGAACGGACGTTGGACCGGCTTCGCGCCGCTCGGTGGTGTCGGGGCTGCGGCGATGCCGGCGCGCAAGGTCGCCATCGCCGCTCTGCCGGACGGCAGTTCGCAGGTGCTCGCGGTCGGCAGTGACGGCAACGTGTACCACGAGTCCCGTCTCTCCGACGGACGTTGGACGGGCTTCGCGCCGCTCGACGGTGTCGGGGCGTCGATGATGCAGGCGAGCGATGTGGCCATCGCGGGGCTCCCGGACGGGAGTTCGCAGGTGCTGGCGGTCGGCAACGACGGGAACGTCTACCACGAGTCGCGGCTGGCCGGTGGTGCGTGGACGGGCTTCGCGCCGCTCGACGGTGTCGGGGCGTCGATGATGCAGGCGAGCGATGTGGCCATCGCGGGGCTCCCGGACGGGAGTTCGCAGGTGCTCGCGGTCGGTGGCGACGGCAACGTGTACCACGAGTCCCGTCTCTCCGACGGACGTTGGACGGGCTTCGCGCCGCTCGACGGTGCCGGTACGCCGACCATGCAGGCGAGCGACGTCGCCGTCGCCGGTCTGCCGGACGGCAGTTCCCAGGTCCTGGCGGTCGGCAACGACGGCAACGTCTACCACCAGGTCCGGCGGACCGACGCCACCTGGAGCGGCTTCCGGGCCATCGCCGGTTACGACGGTGCGCCGACCTTCAACGGCCCCCGGGCCGCGATCGCCGCCCTGCCCGACGGCTCCACCCAGATCCTCGCCATCGGCCGCTGAGGCGAGTCCTCACCCAAGCAGTACGTCCATTCCGCCGCGCGGGATCGCCCCGGCGGAGCGCTCATCCTCACACCACACCGATACGGAGAACCCGTCTTATGTCGAATGTCCGAAACATCACCAATATCCGCAAGATCAGCCAGGCCGGCCTCGCCGCCCTCGCGGTCGCCGCGTCCTTCACCGGCCTGACGGCGGCTCAGGCCCACGCGGACACCGCCACCATCGCCTCCGTCGCCAACGGCGAGCTGGGCAACGGCCCGTGCGCCCACGACGGCTACGTCGCCGGTAACCACGCGTCGGACTCCTGCGGCGCCGGGGGCCAGAAGGCGGAGTCCTGGTGCGCCGACTTCGCGGGCTGGGTCTGGGAGCGTGCCGGAGCCGCCCACACCAGGGACCTGTCCAGCGGCGCGGCGAGCTTCTACGACTACGGTCGGCGCTACGGGACGCTGCACAGCTACCCGCAGGTCGGCGACGCCATCGTGTACGACTTCAACAGCAGCAGCGACTGGGCCAGCCACGTCAACCTGGTCACGGCCGTCGGCAACGGCTACATCAGCGTGGTCGGCGGAAACCAGGGCGGCGGCAACGGTCGGGTGACCGGGTACAACGTCAACGGAGCCGGGGTCGGCACGGTGGTCGGCGGGCAGCGGATCAGCGGCTTCATCTCACCGGTCTTCTCCACCAACACCAATCCCTCCGCCCTGCCGAGCGGCACCCTGGTGAAGTCCCCGGCGGGATCGACCGTCAAGGTGATCGTCAACGGGGCCGGGCTTCCGGTCGCCGGTTCGGACGTCGCCCCCGACCACTACGACCTCAGCCGGATCGTCACGGTCGAGGACGGCGCCTTCAACTCCCTCCCTGCGGTTCCCCCGTCCGGCACCGTCGTGATGGACCAGGCGGGCGGCGACCCCTCCCGGTACGTGGTCGTGGACGGCACGGCGCTGCCGATCAGTGGCAACGACTGGACCACGGGCGGCTACAACTCCCGGTCGCTGATGGGCGTTCCGAGCTCCTGGCTGAACTCCGCCCGGCAGGGCACGCTCGCCAGCGGGCTGGTCCTGATGGACGAGTCCGGCGGTGACCCGTCCCGCTACGTCATGGTGAGCGGCTCGGCGCTGCCCATCGCGGCAGGGGAGTGGTACGCCGACGGCTACAACACCCGCACCCTGATGGGGGTGCCCGGCGACTGGCTGAGGGCCGCGGCCGCCAAGACCCTGCCGACCGGCACCGTGCTGATGGACCAGTCCGGCGACGACCCCGCCCGGTACACGATGGTCAACGGGGCCGCCGCACACATCACGGCCGACGAGTGGTACGCGGACGGCTACAACAACTGGCCGCTGATGGGCGCGCCCGGCGAGTGGCTGAAGGCCGCGGCCTCCCGGCCGGCGCCGGACGGCACCCTGGTCACGGGCCAGGGCGAGGGCAGTGCCGCGGTGTACGTGATGGTCAACGGGTCGGCCCTTCCGGTGACCGCCGACGAGTACTACGGCGTCTGGAGCGGCGGGCCGGCCGTGGGCGCACCCGAGCAGTGGATCGCCGAGAGCGCGGCCAAGCCGCTGGCGGACGGCACGGTGATCAAGAACGCCTCCGGCGGTGACCCGTCCGTCTACGTGATGGCCGGCGGCAAGGCCGTCCTGCTCGACAGCGCGAACTACACGGGGCTCGGCTACGACCAGCGGCCGCTGCGCGGCGTCCCCGGCACCTGGGAGGCCGCCGCCGTCGCCAGGACCGCCCCGGCCGACGGCACCATGCTGCTCTCGCCCGACGGCGTCACGGTGTGGATGGTCGCCAACGGTGGCGGCAAGCGCGCGATGAGCGCCTCCGAGTTCGGTCAGGGGGGCCACAGCTTCGACGAGGTGGTCGCGGTCCCGACCGCGCTCACCGCGAGCCTGCCGACCGTCGGGTGACCCCGGCGCGCGACGGCGCATGCCGGTACGACCTGTGAATCGAGCCCCGGACCGCGTGCGGTCCGGGGCTTCCCACGTCCTAGGCTCGTGGTCCCGCGAGCACGTGACGACCCGTCCGCCCGCGGGTGTGTGACGGGGGTCACGGGAACTTGTGGGGGCTGGGTGCCAGAGGGATGGGTGTGGACTATTCGGATCCTGAGATGCGAGCGCGGGTGCGGGCCGGTGACCGGGACGCGTTCGGGCGGCTCTTCGACGCGTACGCGCGCGCGGTGTACAACCACGCGTACCGGCTCACCGGGGACTGGTCGGTGGCGGAGGACGTGATGTCGCTGACCTTCCTGGAGGCGTGGCGGCAGCACGGGAGGGTGAGTGAGGAAGGGGGCTCGCTACGGCCGTGGCTGCTGGGGATCGCCACCAATCTGGTGAGCAATCAGCGGCGGGCGGCGCGGCGGCACCGGGAGGTGTTGGCGCAGGTGCCGCCGGCGCCGGAGGGGGTGCCGGACTTCGCGGAGGAGTCGGCCGGGCGGATGGACGACGCGGTGCGGATCGCCGCGGTGCGGGAGGCGTTGGCGAAGCTGCGGCGGCCGGATCGGGAGGTGCTGGCGCTGTGCGTGTGGGCGGGGCTGGAGTACCAGGAGGCGGCGGAGGCGCTCGGGGTGCCAGTGGGGACGGTGCGGTCGCGGCTGTCGCGGGCCCGGGCGAAGCTGCAGCGGCTCGCGGAGGCGGCGGAGCGGAAGGAGCGGCGAAAAAAGGTGGAACTCCCTTACGCCCGGCACCAGATGAAGAGTGGGACCGCGACCGCGGGCCTGTCCACCGAGGAGGCACACCAGTGAACGCCGATCAGCGGCCGGAACCGGTCGAGCGCGACGGACTGCTCGGGCGGCTGCCCGTGCCGGCCGAGCGTGATCTCCCGCCGGGACGTCATGCACTCCACCGGGAGCTCTTGATGAGCAAGATCGACGCCGACACCCCTGTCACCCCCGCCACCCCCGCCGCCCGGCCCCGGCCGGGGCTGCGCCGCCGTCTGGCCTTCACCCTGGCCGGGGCCGTCGCCCTCGGGGCGGTGGTGGGCGGGGTGACGCTCTACGACCTGGTGGCCAGTCCCGGCACCGGAAGCGGTGGTCCGCTGGGCTCCGCCGAGATCGTCAGCTGGACGGCCAAGCCGGCCCAGGTGGACACCAGCAAGGGCCAGGGCGCCAAGACGCTGAAGTGGTGCCTGGGCGCGATGGAGGGGCCGGGCGGGGCGGACAAGGTGAGCAACGCCGACCTGCGGGGCAGGGTGACGTCCATGGTCGTCACCCGGGGCAGCACCGTCGCGCTCTGCTACGTCGCCCCGGACGGCGAGGGCGGCTTCTGGGAGCTGGTCGGCCAGGTGCCCGCCCTGGCGCCGAACGCCATCGCCTACGACACGGGTGGCTCCCACGGCGACGGCGACCGGATCTTCAACTACGCGGCGGGCTTTGTCGGTTCGGACGTCAAGGCCGTCACGATGACGGCTCAGGGCCGGACCTTCGAGGTCACCGTGGAGAACGGCCGCTGGACGGCCTGGTGGCCGGGCGCGGAGAACAACCGCGGCGGCTCCGTCGACTCCGCCGTCCTCACCCTCGCCGACGGCACCACCCGCACCGTCCCGCGTGCCGGGATGCAGACGGGCTGAAAGGCACGGGGCGGGCGATGGCGACGGTGCGTCAGGTCGGGGCGGGAAGAATCCCGCGGGGATCGGGAACAGGGCGGGGCGGTGCTCCGTTGGGTACCCAGTCAGCTGATCCGGACTTCCTGGGGAGTGTCTTGCCCGACCTTTCGACCCGTTTCGCCGTGACCGCTCTTCCCTCGCTCCTCGCCCAGGCGGAACGCCTGATCGAGCTCGGGGTGCACGACCTCGCGGAGCTGTCCGCGGAGGAGGTGAGGACGTTCGCCGCCGCGGCGCACGGCGTGGAGGGGGAGGTGCTGCTCGCCGTCCACCCCGGGCGGGCGCCGGCCTCGGTGCTCGCGCCGCTGCTGCGGCACGAGGGGAAGCCGGGCTTCGTCGTGGTCGACATGACCGACGTGGACGAGTTCGCGCCGACGGGGGTGGAGCTGCCGGAGGGGCCGCTCTACCTGGTGGCCGCTCCGGACCGGGGGGACCACCTGGCCAACTGGAGCCCGGAGGAGGCACTTCCGGCCCTCGCGGCCGAGGACCGCACCCCGCTGCTGCTGACCGAGGGCATCCACTGGCTGCTCCAGCAGCCGGAGGTGCTGGAGCGCAACCGGTGCTTCATGACGATCGGCTCGCGCCTGCGCAAGCCGAAGGGCACCTTCGACGCCCGGACCCCGGCGATCTGGATCAGCAACGGCACCGGCCGGGACGGCCGCGAGCGGCGCGACGCGCCGAAGGTGGGCTGGTGCTGGTGGGGCAACCGGCACACCTGGCTGGGCTTCGGCTCGACCACCGGCCGCAGCGCGGGCTGAGGCAGCGGCTCCGGCCCGACGTCGGCGACGGCGTCGGGCCGGGGTCGGGCAGTGGCGGTGGTGGCCGCGGCCGGGGCGGGGGCCGCGGGACGCGGTGGTGACGGCTCCGCCCTCTGTCAGGAGTTCGTCGAAGGTGTGCATGGGAGCGGCGCGGCAGGGGAGGAACGGAGGGTGCCCCCGGGTGTTGGAGGGCAGTGACGGAGTGTCAGAAAGTGCAACCACGGCGTGCCGTCGGAGTACTGGTAGGAAAGTTTCCTTTCTACTAGTCTGCCGAACGGCGGCCCGGCGCGGCGCCCGTGACCGACGGGGCGTGACGTGCTCAGTGGGAGAGCTCTGACCCGGCCGCTGCGGTGATGTGTGCGGACACCGCTCCTTGCCGGCCCGCGACCCGGGGTGCCGGTCGACCAGCTCTCCTACGTTTCCGAAGGTCAGGGAGTCCAGCGATGAGACTGGGTGGCTCGGTAAGGCCTGTTCACGTCGGGGTGTTCGCCGCGGTGTCGGCGCTGCTCGGCGGTCTGTTGTTCGGTCTGCCCGGCAGTGCCGGGGCGGCGGCCTATCCGGTGATCTCCAAGGGGAAGGCCGCCACGGCGTCCTCCACCGAGGGATCCTCGTACGCGGCGGGGAAGGCGTTCGACGGCAGTACGTCGAGCCGGTGGGCGAGCGAGGAGGGCAAGGACCCGCAGTGGCTGCGGGTGGACCTCGGGGCGAGCTCCAACGTCTCGCGGGTGAAGCTGAGTTGGGAGGCCGCGTACGCGAAGGCGTACCGGCTCGAGGTGTCGGCGGACGGGTCCACCTGGACCTCCGTCGCGACGGAGACGGCCGGCAACGGCGGCACCGACGACTGGACGGGGCTGTCCGGCAAGGGCCGCTACGTCCGGATGTACGGGACGGCGCGCGGCACGAGCTACGGCTACTCGCTGTTCGAGATGGAGGTGTACGGGACCCCGGACGGCGGCGGCACGCCGACCCCGAGCCCGTCGCCCAGCCCCTCCACCAGCCAGCCGGCCGGCGGGTTCACGGTGGTTGCGGCGGGTGACATCGCGGCGCAGTGCACCGCGAGCGACAGCAACTGCGCGCACCCGAAGACCGCCAAGCTGGCGCAGCAGATCAACCCGAAGTTCTACCTGACGATGGGTGACAACCAGTACGACGACGCCCGGTTGCAGGACTTCAAGAACTACTACGACAAGACCTGGGGCGCCTTCAAGGCCAAGACCCACCCCGTCCCGGGCAACCACGAGACCTACGACCCGGCCGGCTCGCTCTCCGGCTACAAGTCGTACTTCGGCGCCATCGCCTACCCGCAGGGCAAGAGCTACTACAGCTTCGACGAGGGCAACTGGCACTTCCTGGCGCTGGACTCCAACGCCTTCGACCAGAGCGCCCAGATCGACTGGCTGAAGGCGGATCTGGCGGCCAACAGCAAGAAGTGCATCGCCGCCTACTTCCACCACCCGCTGTACTCCTCGGGCGGCCACGGCAACGACCCGGTCTCCAAGCCGGTGTGGAAGATCCTCTACGGTGCCAAGGCCGACCTGATCCTGAACGGCCACGACCACCACTACGAGCGCTTCGCCCCGCAGGACCCGGACGGCAAGGCGGTCGCGGACGGCATCGTGGAGATCGTCGGCGGGATGGGCGGCGCCGAGCCGTACCCGATCGAGCAGATCCAGCCGAACAGCGAGAAGCGGATCAGCGGTGACTACGGCGTGCTGAAGCTGGACTTCACCGACTCCGGCTACAGCTGGACCTACGTCGGGACCGACAACAAGGTCAAGGACACCAGCCCGAAGTACAGCTGCCACTGATGATGTACCTGGCCACCACCGGCCGGAGCACGGACGCGCGGCCCCCCCCCCCCCCGGGGGGGGGGGGGGGCCCCCCCCCGGCGGGGGCGGGGGGGGGGGGGCGGGCGGGCGGGGGGTGGGGGAAGAGTGTGGGGAGTGTT